>CAYZFT010000106.1:0-1546 GCA_964477925.1 uncultured Candidatus Saccharibacteria bacterium | reverse complement strand
AACAACAAACAACCGGCTAACGCCGGTTGGATTTGGTTTGAAGTGCACGTGGGTCTGCTCGCTTCTCTTGCTTTTTGTATTGTTTTAGTTTATTATGTACTCAATGAAAGTGCCCGCGTGCCTACCCGAGCGGCGACTGCAAGACCTATACAGACTCGATTCTACGCCTCTCGGCATGCGTATCGGCGCCTACCTTTACAAACAAGGCAGCCCCTACAGGGCTCAGCAGTCAAACGGTTCTATAGGCTATGAACTTTCCGTACTTGAGGCGGAGCCTTGGGCGGCAGATTATTCGAGCGGCTTTGTCGAAGAACTGTATGGCTCACTCACCGATACAAAACCGACTACTATACAACCAGACCTATTGGTAACCGTACCACTCGCCATCAACCACGAGTCACCGCGTCAAATAGACGCTGTCTGCTCACAGATTGAAAAAGCTGCAAAGCCGCTCGGAAGTGTTGCCGTGCTCATGTGGGCAAACATAAAATACGACAGTCTCGCATCTGACCGTACAATTCGCAGCGCTACAAAGAGCGCGCAGGCAAAAACGGCTAATCTGCACGCCCAGCTTAAAAATAGACCCCGTAGTAATGTGCACTACACCACTGGGTTTCAGGCGGGCGATAAGGTTGCCATGCGCATGTCCGACATTCGTTACAGCTTTATGGCTGTCGCACTCGAGCGGGCGCGACGGCTTGATTACACCGCTTCGCTCCCGGTTATGTGGGTCGACGCCGACACAACACATATTTCAAAAAACGCTTTTACGAGCACTATTGAAGCTCTTGAGACACATGCGTTTGCCCATCCACGGACTCATTTTTCGGCCGAATGGGCAGCAGGTTTAGCACCGAACGACATTTCTCGTACGTTCATACTCCAAGAAATACTCGAACGCCGCCGCAAAGCAACCATGGGTGTTAACTACCGCGACAATGATTACCCCGAGGAGTCTGGCCTGGCATTTAGTATTGACACCTACCTCAAAGCGCGTGGAGTGAACACGATTGTGCCAATGAATGAGGCCCCCGGGCTCGTGCATGCATACGCAGCAAATGTGTGCGCTGGGGCCAAAGCGCGAGTAGAACCCTACGATTTTTTCGCCGATGTCGCACGAGCTACACTCACCATTTCGGGGAGACGTGTTGTCGACACGGTGGCCGCATATGGCCACACAGGTTTAGCTATGATGCGTGATAATACGGGTCGCTATGTCCCATGGTGCGACACAAGCACCAACAAAAAGGTGCCCCAAACAGCCATCACGCCCACCATGGCGATGCAGGGCTACCACGACTTAATTCCAACGCTTCTACCAGCGACCGCAAGGCGTATGCACGCTATCGCACAGCGCATTTGGGGCGATACGAACCCTAAATAGGCTACAACGTTTCCTGCAAGCGTTGTTGTTAAAGCGATCAAGCAGGCAAGCATACTGCAACATTATTACCCAAATAGTGCTAAAATATTACTAGACTATCTAACTATTTAACTATCTAACTATTTAACTATTTAAGATTTACTGAGACAAGTATGCACAACC
>CAYZFT010000105.1:0-1549 GCA_964477925.1 uncultured Candidatus Saccharibacteria bacterium | reverse complement strand
CGGCCGCCGTTAACGGCTGTCTTCCCGTGCGCTGTCCGGACTTTCCTCTAATTCTTAACGAACTAGCGATTAGCTAATCAACTGACCGCTACAGTATACCACCATGCCTTCTTAAGTATGCTAGTCTACGCTTTGGACGGTTGGGCCCTGCTCTGCGTCAAGCGTCTTGTTGACCTCAGCGTCAGCGAGTTTATTGAGCTCACGTGGCACATGGTCGAAGCTCACTTTTTCAAATTTTGCGAGCATCTGGCGTATCGCATCATGCACCGGCCATAAGTCACGGTTCCGCACTTTGAAAATGCCCTTCATTTGGTTGATGACCAGTAGGCTATCCATATAGACATGCACCTCTCGAGCACGAAAATGCTGGTACGCTGCCTCAAGCCCGAGCTTGAGCGCCTGGTATTCGGCCTGGTTGTTTGTTGTAATTCCTAAGTAAACACCTTCCTCATAAAGCACCTTGCCATCCATATCGAGCACCACGAAACCACTTGCTGAGGGGCCAGGGTTACCACGAGAACCACCATCTGCGTACATCTGCACCTCTGTTACTTGTGTTGTAAGTTTTTCTTCAGGTTCTGCCGACGGCACTGGCGCTTCTTTATCAAGTAGCGCATCAATAGCATGTGCTAGTTCCCAATCGCGCTTGGTAATTTGCCGACCCGCGGTCTGTGTTGTCAGCCAAAATTCAACAACGTTCCATTCGTTCTGCCAACGCGGATGATGATTGAGCCTGTTCACAATTGCGCTCACCTGCTCCATAAAAGCCCAGGCATGATGGAAATCAGCAAAGACAAATTGTTTGTAAAGCCCGTGTTTTGTTTCTGACCACATGCATACATCTTACCACGCACTACTTTTCTGCCGACCACGATGTTATAATTTAGGTATGCTTTTTGCTGTTTTACGGGAAAAGAGCAGCCCGACAAAAAGTCACATCTTTTTGCCGGCGCGATGAGAAAAACCGTAGGTTTTTCTCGTGTTTCGGGGTGTGGCGCAGTTGGTAGCGCGTACGGCTGGGGGCCGTGAGGTCGCAGGTTCAAGTCCTGTCACCCCGACCAGAAGGAACTTTCTCTAAATCCACCATCGTATTGTATGGTGGATTTAGCTTTATAAAAGATGTCCCATAATCGACAGCGTCGCAGTGTCGCAAATTACTATGCTATATTATGCATAAGGAGAAATTATGAAAGCTAATCAAAAAGGTTTTAGCGTCGTAGAAATTCTGATTGTTATTGTCATTGTTGGTTTACTTGGAACTGTTGGATGGCTTGTATACAGCACACAACCGGATAATAGCCAGTCACAAGCTGCTACTAAGACCATTCGGCAAATGCAAAAGGAAATCTCAGCAAATAATGAAAAAACCTCTGACGAGGTCCCAGTGATTCCCGGAAATGCATTTGATAATTGCGTCCTAGGTGGGGGTAATGTCACCGTCAGTTATGATGGTAGTACTCCAAAAGAAAGGGTATGTGGCGACAATAAAGTTGCATATATAGAATTCGGGGCTGAAGGTTTGGTAAGAGATGATGCTATTTATGATGTA
>CAYZFT010000104.1:0-1591 GCA_964477925.1 uncultured Candidatus Saccharibacteria bacterium | reverse complement strand
AATAAATTTAAGCCTAAGCACAAGCAGAGGCAGGGTTAATTATGGCTAGAATATCTGGTGTAACCATACCTACCGAGAAACAAGTCTGGGTCGCTTTGACCTATGTACATGGTATCGGGCCAAAGACCGCTGACAACATTTTGGAATCAGCTAAGATTGAGCGCACGGTTCGAGTCAAAGACTTGACCGATGCCGAAATCGGTCGTATACAAGATTTTATCAATGAACACCTCGTCGTCGAGGGTGAGCTACAGCGAGTTGTCAACGGCAACATCAAGCGTCTGAAGGACATCGGTTCATACCGAGGCCTTCGACACAAGCAGAGCCTCCCAACACGCGGTCAGCGCACCAAGACCAATGCGCGCACACGCCGAGGCAAAAAAGTAACTGTCGGTGGTACGGCTAAGAAAGTGGCTTCAAAGACCTAGGATACTATTATGGCAGATACACCACAAACCACACCGACCGCAGCGGTCAAGAAAAAGAAGGCCAAGCGCAGTGTTAGCGCTGGCCAGCTGCACATACAAGCAACATTCAATAATACCATCGTCACCCTAACTGATGCCCAAGGTGCCGCACTCGCTACGTGTAGTGCGGGTGCATGCGGTTTCCGCGGCAGCAAAAAGGGTACAGCTTATGCCGCACAAGTAGCCGCCGAAAAGGCTGGTACTAGCGCAAAGCAAGCCTATGGCCTCAGCAAAGTTAACGCCTATATTAAGGGTGTTGGCCTTGGTCGTGATGCTGCAGTTCGTGCTATGCAAACTGTCGGCATCCAGGTAGAGAGCATTACCGATGTCACTGGCGTGCCGCACGGCGGCGTTCGCCCCAAGAAAGCTAGGAGAGTCTAGTCATGAACAAGTCACTCCAATTAGCAATTACCAATGTAGCTGCAAATGGCCGATTGATACTGGCTAAGTTTTGGTCAATAATCAATGGACAATGGTCAATGGCAGCTCCGAAAGGAGATGCATAATGGCACGAGATACCCAATCTATCGTCAAGATGTCGCGCCGCGAAGGCTATGCACTGCACCCTAAGGCCCATAAGGCTTTGGCAAAGCGCACTGCTAAGCCTGGTGCAAATGCCAATTCGCGCATGCGCAACAAACCAAGTCAGTACGCATTGCAGCTTCGAGAAAAGCAAAAGGTCAAGCGTTTGTATGGTTTGCTTGAAAAGCAGTTTAGTAACCTGATGGCCGAAGCAAACCGCACCCAGGGGCAGTCTGGCGTTACGCTACTGCAAAATCTTGAGCGTCGTCTTGATAACGCTGTTTACCGAGCTGGTTTTGCGACAAGCCGTCGCGCAGCTCGTCAGCTTGTGACTCATGGTCACTTTATGCTGAACGACCGCCGCGTTGACATCCCATCAATCCGTGTCAAAGTCGGCGACCAATTAGTGTTGCGCGATCACAGCAAGAGCAACGAGTACTTCAAGAAGTTAGAAGACGTTAGCCCTGCACCTTCAACCGTGCCAACCTGGCTGACAGTTGACCGCAAGAAAGTTAGCGTCAAAATCACCAACTTGCCCGTACGCGCTGACGCAGAACCTGAAATCAACGAGCAACTAATTGTCGAATACTATTCACGTTAAG
>CAYZFT010000103.1:0-1603 GCA_964477925.1 uncultured Candidatus Saccharibacteria bacterium | reverse complement strand
CGACGCTCTTCATCTCGGAACCAATGTGGTGATCGCTCGCTTTTAGCTTTGCAAGATCCCAGCGGGGCATCTTCACTGCAATATAATCAAGGGCTGGCTCAAAAAATGCCGAGGTCGTTCCTGTCACACCATTCTTGAGTTCATGCAGCCGGCTGCCGAGCATCAGCTTTGAAGCGACGAACGCCAGTGGATAGCCTGTCGCCTTCGAGGCGAGGGCGCTTGAGCGTGACAAGCGGGCGTTGACCTCGATGACACGGTAATCACCGGTAGCAGGATTGAGCGAATACTGTATATTGCACTCGCCAATAATGCCAAGATGATTTATGGTATCAATCGCAATCCGCCTGAGGTAGTGATATTCGGTATCGGTGAGGGTTTGCGACGGCGCAACGACAATACTCTCACCAGTATGTATGCCCATCGGGTCAAGGTTTTCCATGTTACAGACAGTAATGGTGTTACCATCGCGGTCGCGTACTACTTCGTACTCGATTTCTTTCCAGCCGCCAAGATACTCTTCTATGAGCACCTGCGGAACAACTTTCATGACCTCGTTCACGCGCTGCTTGAGTTCTGCATCGTTATTGATACGACCTGACCCAAGCCCCCCAAGGCTGAAACCCGACCGCAGCATGACCGGGTAGCCAATTTTTTTAGCTGCGGCAAGTGCTTCGTTGACGTTGTTCGCGCTGATACTCTCAGCGGTCAGCGTGCCAATCTCGGCGAGCGCCTTTTTGAACAAATCGCGGTCCTCGGTGGTCTTCACCACTTCGACCGGTGTGCCAAGTACAGTGACACCCAAGCGTTTGAGTACTCCCGTCTCATCCAACTCAAGCCCGAGATTAAGCGCCGTCTGGCCGCCAAAACTCAGTATGATGGCGTCAGGTTTTTCACGTTCTAATATCTTCGTTACAATATCTGCCTGCAGCGGTTGGAAATACACCTTGTCGGCCATGTCATCGTCAGTTTGCACGGTCGCGATATTTGGGTTGATGAGTACTACATAAACACCTTCTTCTTTGAGTGCTTTTATAGCTTGCGAGCCAGAATAATCAAATTCGCCTGCCTGGCCGATACGTAGTCCGCCCGACCCGAGCAAGATGACTTTCTTGTATTTTTTCTTTGCTACAGACATTGATAAAACCTTTCGAATAGCCACGCCGTGTCCGTCGGCCCAGCACAGGCTTCCGGGTGGAACTGTACTGCCGAGAACGGTTTTGTTTTATGTGCGATACCTTCGACCGAGCCGTCGTTCAGGTTCGTGTACGAAACCACCCAGCCCTTTGGCAACGACTTTTCATCTATCGCATAGCCATGGTTTTGGCTTGTAATATAGGCATGCTTAGTCGCCGTTTCAAGGCATGGCTGATTGTGCCCGCGGTGGCCATAAACAAGTTTGTACGTTTTTGCGCCCGCAGCGAGCCCCATGATTTGATTGCCGAGGCATATGCCAAAGATTGGCTTGCCGGTTTGCATGGCTTTTTTAGTAATGGCAATGGTGGGTTCGTAGTTCTCTGGGTCGCCAGGCCCGTTCGACAAAAAGACACCAGCGTAATCTTCGCCGGTGTAGTCATAGTCGTATGGTACCCGCATAATTTGCACG
>CAYZFT010000102.1:0-1636 GCA_964477925.1 uncultured Candidatus Saccharibacteria bacterium | reverse complement strand
ATAAGTTTTATGCCACCTTGCTTTTCGATCTCTTCGCGCAGCGGGCCGTTTTTTAGGCTACTGAGGATGAGTTTGTTATCACCCCATATAAGCTTGTTCGTCCAGCCGCCAACCTGTCTACCACCCGCGCTGAAAAGATCTGTTTGCAACTTGGCGACTTTTTCTTCGCGTGGCTCGTCAACTATCTCTAGTGTCTGAAATGGCAGAACGACATTTGTAACCTCATTGGTCTTGCCATCCCACACTAGCTCAACCTCTCGCTTATCATCAAACAGCAAAAACCGATATTTTTCTGGGAGTGGCTTGCCTTCCTGCAAAAACTTATTTATATCTCTAAGCTCGTTGTCTGTCAGCCTCATTGTATAAAAATTGCCTTTCTTCCATCCTCATATCCTAGTCGCAATGGTTTTCTATTTTGGATCAACCAGAAGTGCTCATTGACTACGCGCAACATTTCGATGACGCCATTTTCATCTATCATATGCTGTATTTCTTCAGCAATATACTGCGAGCGTATCTCTTGCCAGTTCAAGACAAAATCAATCTCACCCTTAGGATCATAGATGTCGTCCCATTCCATAAATTACAGTATACTCCCTGGTCTACCCTGTTGCTAGGGTTCGCTGACCCTTACGAATGGTATTTTTGCGCTAGGTCTAAGCCAGCGCAAAAAATGGGTGGTGGATTTTTACGTGGTATGATGGTGGGTATGTATAAACGAATTCTTCTCAAACTATCGGGTGAACAGTTAGCTGGTGAGCACGAATTTGGGGTTGACCCCAAGATTGCCAAGTATTTGGCGCAAGAGATTAAACAGGTCACAGACACAGGCGTGCAGATAGCCATCGTTGTCGGCGGTGGCAATATGGTGCGTGGTGTCGAAGTGGCTGGCAATGGCATCCGCCGCGTGACGGCCGACCAAATGGGCATGCTGAGTGGGCTTATTAATGCCATGGCACTGACCGACATTTTTGAAAGCGAAGGCTTGGCTACGCGCTGTCTGACCAATGTATTTGTCGAGCAGCTCGCCGAGTCGTATTCGTACCGCTTGGCCGAAAAGCACCTGCAGAATGGCCGCGTGCTGATAATCGCTGGCGGCATGGCGCGACCCTACTTCTCACACGATACGGCGGCAGTGAGTTTTGGGCTTGAGCTTGACTGCAATGTCGTCGTTAAAGCTTCGAAGGTAGACAGTGTCTATGACCGCGACCCCGCGAAATACCCCGACGCCAATCGTTTGGAATATATGAGTTTTGCCGATGCGGTTAGCAATGTCGATGTGATGGTTATGGACAAGGCTGCCCTTGGGCTGGCGCTCGAGCAAAAGCAGCAACTCGTTGTTTTTGACGCGATGCAACCAGGCAATCTCGCCCGCCTCGTCGCAGGCGAATCCGTCGGCACCACAATCAGCTAACCCGCTGCGTGGCCACACTATTACACCACTGTCATCTTGAGCGGAGCCGCTGTTAAGCGGATGAGTCGAAAGATCTTCCCGTCTCGTCCTACCCAATCAGTTCGCTATATAGCCAAACAGAATCCAGTCTGCCTTTGGTAGGCCTTGCAAAGAAGGGTCATAAAAAAATCACTAAGTCTATTCTCATTGCAGTTCCCGAACTGCGGTCGGCCAGCTTTTTGT
>CAYZFT010000101.1:0-1697 GCA_964477925.1 uncultured Candidatus Saccharibacteria bacterium | reverse complement strand
TCATACACACTGGGTGACCTGCCAGCTGGCCGGTGGAAAAAGGTTGCGTAAGCTACAATATCTCCCGCATAAACAGGGTGCTATACTACCCTCACTATGAGCTTAACCGCAGATGATTTAACCCAGATTCGCTCGCTTGTCGTCGAGGCAGTACTCGAAGCACTTGAGATTGCAGTTAACCCTCGCCTGGACGCCATCGAGGCGGATATAGAGGTGCTGAAGGCAGACGTAGCCGAGTTGAAAGCAGACGTAGCCGAGTTGAAAGCAGATATGCGGAGCGTAAAAGCACAACTTACAGAGCTCAACCAGCGAGTATCCAACATTGAACGGTTTGCGGACAATGCGTCAAACCGGCTCGAAACCATCGAAAACGACATTACTGCTCTCTATGAGCTCATCGACACAAAACCCGTTTCTAAATTCGCCAATAATAAGCAGTACTTGGCACTACCGTTTGACCAAAAGCTCATCGAGCTCGACAAAGAAGTGCACCATCTTGCAAAGATTGAGAATGTAAAGCTCCCAATCTGAGCGTATATCTGTTATAATAAATGCAACATGATTAAGAAACTGCCCATTGTGGCCATAGTAGGCCGCGCGAACGTTGGCAAAAGCAGCCTGTTTAACGCCATTCTCGAGCGCCGCGAGGCTATCGTCGCGCGCGAAGCTGGCACAACCCGCGACAGCATCGCCGCCAAGGCTAGTCACGGCGAACATGAGTTTTGGCTGGTCGATACCGCTGGTATGAAAGACGCCGCTGATGATTTTGAGTTTACCATCCAAGAGCAAATCACGCAGGCAACAGATAGCGCCGACATCATTTGGGTGCTCGTCGAGGCTAATGTGCCCATCACCGAAGATGACCGCCGCGTAGCGCGCCTGGCCCTCAAAAGTCGCAAACCTGTCTACCTTGTTATCAACAAAGTTGACCGCGGCCGCGGCAAAGACCTCGAAGGTTTTGACCGGCTCGGGATCAAACCCATTTTCCCGACCAGCACAACGCAGCGTCGCGGCATTGAGGAGCTGCTCGACCGGCTCGTCCACGACATCCCCCAGGTGAGTCAGCCCGAAGAAACTGACCGCTTGCATGTCGCACTGCTTGGCCGCCCAAATGTTGGCAAAAGCGCGCTCTTTAACTCGCTCGCCCAAAAGCAACAAGCCATCGTAGCCGACAGAGCAGGCACCACCCGCGACATCAATCGTGCCGTTGTGCGCTACCAAGGCCGCGAAGTTGAACTTATGGACACCGCCGGCATACGCCGCCCAGGCAAAATCGGCACCGGCATCGAGCACTTTAGCGTCGTGCGCTCACTAGCCGCAATCGAGCAAGCCGACATCTGCTTGCTCCTGACCGATGTCAATGAGCTTTCAACCGCCCTCGACCAAAAAATCGCCGGCATGATAGAAGAAGCCGGCAAGGGCCTCGTGCTCGTTGTAAGCAAATGGGACGATGTCGAAGGCAAAGACGCCTTCACCCGCGATGCGCTTGCCCCGCAAATTCAAGCGGCCTTCAACTTTGTCCCTTGGGCGCCGCTCATCTTCACGAGCTCGGTAACTGGTCAAAACGTCACGAAGCTCTTTGACCTCGTCTTTGATATCGACGCTGCCCGCAAGCGCCGCGTCACGACAAGAGAGCTCAACACCTGGCTCACCAAAGTCATCAACCACCACCCGCCAGCTGGCCTCAAAAACCGCGC
>CAYZFT010000100.1:0-1712 GCA_964477925.1 uncultured Candidatus Saccharibacteria bacterium | reverse complement strand
AATTCTACTCAGTATACGATTTTTTGGTTTAATTTGCAGATAGTACCTGCTTGAAATACCTCCTGCGCGCGTATAACATTACGCACTAATTTGCCGAAGCCGGTCATGCCGGCGTACGGGGTCCAGCCGCATTTGGTCTCAAGACCTTCATTCGCAAAAGTAAACTCAGTTGGCTCTAGCTCGACGTACGTGTCATCACCAATGTTGAGGTGAAAGAGTCGCACCGGTGCAGTATGTAGCTTGTCGATAATCTGCTCACGCGTGATTTTGCCCTCGCGCTCAGCTTGCAACAGTAAGGGCAGGGTAGTTTCAAGCCCCGGCACCCCAAAAGCTCCAGCCTCTTTGTCGGCATGCGTGTGCGGCGCGTGGTCTGACTCGATCAGGTCAACGTCATCCATGTGCTCCCACAGATAATCAACATCGGCTTGGCTCTTGAGCGGGGGTTTCATCATGCCGTAGACACCAAGCCGCTCAACGTCATTCTCGGTCAAAAACAGATGGTGCGGCGTCACGCCACACGTCACCGGGTAACCAGCACGCTTCATTTTGACGACCTCTTCGAGCACAGCGCGACTTGGTAGGTGACAGATATGCACGTGCCGTTTCAGGCCCTTCAGTGACTCCATGGCGGTTGCAATGGTATCTTCCTCGGTGTGAAGCATGACAGGTCGGTGCGCCGGCCATGCCTCGTAGATGTCACGGAGGCGGTCGATGTCGAGTTTGTAGCCGCCGGTTGTATTGTTGAGATACACCTTGAGACCAACGGCATACTCTGCGGCCTCAGTAAAAGTGTCAAGATTGTCGCCAAGCGTGCCATAGTGAAACCCAATATCGCAATAGGCTTTATTTTTAGCTAGCTCTATCTTGGCCTTGAGTCGCTCAATCGTCGTGATAGGTTCAGCGTTGTTCGGCATGTCAAGTACGGTCGAGAAACTGCCCGCCACAGCCGCCCGTGTGCCGGTAGAAAAATCTTCTTTGTCAGTCTGGCCAGGATCGCGCAAATGTACGTGTACATCAACCAAGCCTGGTAATCGTATCAAATCTGGCATCGTATAAAACCCTCCGATTATGTAGGCTCATCGTACTACAAACAACAACGAAGCCACAAGCAAATTTCGTCGATGAGTTATTCATTTTGCAGGGCTCAGACAAACAGATAGCAGAGATTGGGCAGATGACAGACCTCAGACTAGCCGCAATCCTAGTCGATCTGCTACCGGATAACTGCTAAATCTCTGCCGATTGTTATCTGTTTGTCTGCTAAATAATCTACTTCGCCCAGGTAGCGTGGATGGTGCGGGCTTTTTTAGCGGCAAGACCGGTGTAAGACGATTCGGGGTTCTCGATGAGGTCTTTTTCGCGGTCGGTAAATTTTGCCCAGTAACTGGCAATTGTTTTGCTCGTAGAGGCGACATCATATAGCGAATCCTTTCGCTCAAGTGCCTCATGGGACAGTTGTTTTGATACTTCATGTGCTGTCGTGTGGCCGTATTTTTCAAGCAAAAGATAGAGTGGCTCAGCAGCAATCGCACCCTGTGTCAGATGCAGGTTACGCTCCATGGCCTCGGTATCAACCTCGATTTTGCTCATAACACCCTGCAAACGCGATGCCATCGAGGCAACGCTTGCAACTGAAATGGTGTAAAAGCGCGCCGATGAGCTATCGGTCAGGTCGCGCTGGTGCTCACTACTAATGTTGAGGTTAGCATTGA
>CAYZFT010000099.1:0-1808 GCA_964477925.1 uncultured Candidatus Saccharibacteria bacterium | reverse complement strand
TGCAGACCCTGCGGTCGCTGCCAAAGAGCAGCACGGGGCAAATGGTCAGGGTGCTAATGACATGTCGGCAGTTAGAGATGATTATACTAATCGCGACAATGATGGTAAGGACAAGGCGGGCGGAACCAAACCGAACGACGCCACAGCGCAAGAACAGGCTGCAGTACAAAAGAACCAAGATAATTCAGATGATGGTGAGGAAGGTAAGGGTTTATACACCGGAAGTGATGGAAAAAAAGACAAGGCTCGAGGCTTATTAGGATGGCTACCATTCAAGAAACGAGTAGCTATCGCCGGTGCAACTGCAAGCATAGTAACACTGCTTGGTTTAGCGGTAGGCACCACGCTTCCATCGGTGGGAGCATTCCACTTGATACATGCCAACCAAGTATTAAGTAAGTTAAATGAAGCAAACGAGCACACCAAAGACCTCAGCATCGTCGAGTTCTACCGCTATATGCGGAAAGGTGAGCTCGCAAAAACACGTCTCTCGATGTTGCAATATCTCAACCACGACAAACTCATCGCCAAGCTCAAGCTTCGTGGGGTTAGCATTTACGCGGGTAATGTTGGCCAGCCCAACAAATTGTATTTTGAAGACATTGGCAAGGCGATACCCGAGCTAGCGGGCAAATCCCCGACTGAAGTGGGGGACATACTCGCAAAAGAAAACGGGCTCAACCCTAAATCTGTTAAGTCGTATTCTCCGGGGATGTTTGACTCCTCTCAGGTAAGCGTCAAAATTGATCTCTCGAATGAAAAACCAGCCATCCAAAAATCCATTCTGCGGAGGATGTCAAAATCGCTCAGCTGGGGAGAGCGGGCATCACTCATGCCGTATCACCATCTCAAAACGTACCATGGTATATCCGATCTGTTACACCCATTCCGGTCTCAACAGACTAAAATCGAATCAACTGTTGCCGCAAAAATTAATGCTTGGTTACCTAGTCAATCAAAAATTGACGCCCGTCGAGAGGCGCTTAAAGTACGGATTGAGGCGTTTAGAGCGAAGTACTCCGGGCAGCTTCGGGGCGCTGGAATCGCATCATTAACGTCGGGAATACTCTGTGCCATACGCGATGCAGCCCTTCAAGCGCTGGAGATACAAAAATCGGGCATCGTTGACTTAGGTGTAGTTATGACGGGCCGATTGATGAGTGGCGCCGAACAAGTGGCGCTCGACAGAGATGTAAATGGAAACGGTATAGACGCCTTCGTAGAAGGTACCTACGACGAAAAAGGTCGGTGGCTAGCCGACAGCAAAGAGTGGGCGCGTCTTACCGGACAGCCAGAACCAGCCTACGACGAAGCGACCACGGTTCGCGCAGACCTCTACCGCAATGCTTTTAGTAGTACTAACCCCCTCAAAACATTCGTTGCCGCTGCTGACTTTATCCAAGTCGGTGGCGTGGGACTCGATGAGATATGCAGCCCAGCTGGGATTGCGGTGCAGACGGTGATTGGCATTGGGTTAATCGTCCTTTCTATACCTACGACCGGAGGTGTTGGGGGAGCGGCCGCTTATCTGCTCGTCCAAGGAGCAATCGCGGGAGGTAGCACATTATTAATGGGTGCAGCGCTGACGGCAATCATACCTATGCTGACCGGTGTTATACCCTCAAACATCGATCTGGCAGGCGCTGCAGGTGGAGATTTAGCTGTTCTTTCAGGGAAAAGAATTTTCGAATCGACATCGATTGGTGGGGGCGGCGGCATAATGAATGCGGCCGACTCTTCGGAGCTAGCTTCTCTCATGTCGGCAGATAGGGTCACGGAAGCAAAAGAGCAGAGCCTTTATGCGCGTG
>CAYZFT010000098.1:0-1896 GCA_964477925.1 uncultured Candidatus Saccharibacteria bacterium | reverse complement strand
CATTCGCTACGCATGTGTCCTATTGTTGTAACGAGCAACAACATCTCAGCCAGGATGGCTCCAGAGTGCCACACTGCTCCCGAAAGTTGGTTGTAGATACTCGGTAGCCGCTAAGTCTTAACCCTTAATCGTTAATCAATTATAAATTACTGTCACCCTACCTGCTTGGTCTTGCGGGCGGGGGTCAAACAGGGTAGTATATACACTGAAACAAGGAGAGGGAGCGTATGGCAACAAAGCGTCAGACGAAGTATGTGTTTGTAACAGGCGGTGTCTTGTCAGGTCTTGGCAAGGGCATTACAGCCGCCTCAATTGGCAACTTACTCAAGAGTCGTGGGCTCAAAGTAGGCATCCAAAAGTGTGACCCATATCTCAACGTCGATGCTGGCCTACTCAATCCCCGCGAGCACGGTGAATGTTTCGTAACAAAAGACGGTGCCGAGACCGACCTTGACCTTGGCCACTATGAGCGGTTCATCGACGAAGAAATGACCCAGGCAAGCTCACTCATGAGCGGACGCGTGCTGCTCGACGTTATCCAGGCCGAGCGCGAAGGCAAGTACGAAGGCAAATCAGTCCAAATCATCCCTCACGTCACTACGGCTATCCAAGATCACATCAAGTCCGCCAGCCAACCCTACGACGTCTATATCGTCGAAATCGGTGGCACGGTGGGCGATTACGAGAGCCTATCGTTCATAGAGGCGATTCGCGAGTTTGGCATGAAAGTCGGCCTCGACAACTGCGTCTATGTGCATGTCGTGTACATGCCGTACCTTGGCGCCAGCCACGAGTTCAAGACCAAGCCCGCCCAAAACTCGGTCCGCGAGCTCCGCGGCCTCGGTGTCGCACCAAACGTATTGGTGTGCCGCAGCGAGAAATCTGCGCCTGGGAGTGTTAAAACCAAGCTCAGTTTGTTCACTGGCGTGGGCTCAGAGGCAATCGCCTTGCTCCCCAACGCGGCCAGCATTTACGAGGTGCCATTGACACTCGAAGACACGGGTATTGCCGATGTCATCTGCAAGCAGCTCGACCTCGATGTCGTAACTCATAAGCCCGAGCTCAAAGAGTGGCGCGCGGTTGTCGCCAAAGCGGTTAACACCAAGGCTCGCACCGTCAAGGTCGGCATCATCGCCAAATACCTTGATAACGCCGATACGTATATGTCCGTGTTTGAAGCACTTCGTGCCGCAGCGTGGGCCAATGACGCACAGGTCGACATTAGCTGGATCGATGCCCAAAAGCTCGAGACCATGACAGATGTAGAGTTTGAGGCTACAATGGCCGCTGTTGACGGCGTTGTAGTGCCTGGTGGTTTTGGTACGCGCGGTGTCGAGGGCAAGATTCGCGCTGCAATCTACGCGCTCGACCACAAAAAACCCTACCTCGGCCTTTGCTACGGTTTGCACATGATGGTTATCGCAGCCGCCCGCCGCGCTGGATTGACAGATGCCAATACCACCGAAGTTAACCCCGACACCAAACACCCAGTAATCACGACCATGGAAGGTCAGCAGGGGCTCGAGAGCACCGGTGGTACCATGCGACTCGGTGATTATGCTTGCCACTTTGCGCCCGGTAGCCTGGCCGCAAAGCTCTATGGAACGACTGATGTCGTCGAGCGCCATCGCCACCGCTATGAGGCCAATGGCGATTACGTCGCCCAGTATGAAAAGTGGGGCATCCGCGCTGTCGGTATGAACCCCGACAACGGCCTCGTTGAAGTCATAGAAGGCGTCGGCCACCCGTTCTTGCTTGCTTCGCAGTACCACCCCGAGTTCAAGTCGCGCCCCAACCGTGCCCACCCCATGTTCGCCGGTTTCATCAAAGCCCTCACATAGACAGTGATATACAAAAGGGCTTTGTTAGCAGTAAACTTTTACTTTGCTTATGTCT
>CAYZFT010000097.1:0-1990 GCA_964477925.1 uncultured Candidatus Saccharibacteria bacterium | reverse complement strand
GTGCTATAATCACCACTGTTATATCGGGGTGTAGCGCAGCTTGGTAGCGCGCGGCGTTCGGGACGCCGAGGTCGTGGGTTCAAATCCCGCCACCCCGACCAAGTAAAGAGTCCGCCGTCTCGGCGGGCTTTTTATTTGATGGCTGATGGATTAGAACCCACGACCCGAGATTTGCGGAGCAAATATTGTAGGTCGTAGGTTCGCATGGCGGCAAAAGGAATGCAAATGCTTGTTCTCGACCCTTTTGCCGTGAAGGAGCCCGCAGTACAGCGAATGAAAATCCCTGCAGTCGAAAAACATCAAAAACCTCTGTTGTAGCTGCTGAACGAGCACGGTACAATAACCGTATGCATATTTACTTTTTGTGTATCGCTGGGTTGCTCGGCCTTGCCACGTTACTAGTAGCAGAGTATGGCTGGCATAAGAGGTGGTGGCACGGTGAGGGTGCGCGCAAATTGGCGCATATGTTCATCGCAACGCAAGTTGCGGTCTGGCCATTGTATCTTGATTGGTTTGAGATACGGCTTATCAGCATAGTTCTCGTCATCGGGTTTATCGTATCGATGCGGCTTCGTTTATTTCGTTCCATTGGCAGTGTCTCGCGACTGAGCTACGGAGAGGTTTTATTTGCACTCGTTATCGGAGGGCTTACGCTGGTAACAGATTCTCCATCGATATATGCCGCAGCGATGCTTCATCTCGGCCTCGCAGATGGGATGGCGGCACTCATCGGCACTCGATGGGGCAAAATGACTGGCTACCGTGTATTTGGCGCGACCAAGAGCCTGGTAGGGAGTTTTGCCTTTTTTGTCGTTTCGCTCATGATTTTGACGGTGTACAGCCTGCTTGCTCCGGCTGGCCTAGCGTGGCAATTCATTGTGGCCGGTGCGACAGTGGCGACGATACTCGAAAACATCGGCGTGCTCGGCACCGACAACATTCTAGTCCCGAGCTTTATCGTTTTGCTGCTTAGCATGGCGTAACGAGACACAAACTTTTGTTTTATACATTCCAGATTCCAGAATCTAGATTCTAACCTCCATTATCCGCTATACTAGTAGGTAGCAAATGGAGGCTCTATGAAAAAAATTACGAAAAAGGTCGCTCGATTCGTGCGGCAGTATAAACAATTTAGCATTGCCTGTGGTATGGCACTACTTGGCCTAGGGCTTCAACTAGGCGGGCTTGCAACTGCCTCTCACTGGGTGCTTGGCGGCACGGCGCTGGTGCTGGCAGTCCCAATGCTGGTACATATGATTCAGGACCTACGTATGGGTACATACGGTGTCGACATTTTGGCGATTACCGCCATTACGACCGCCGTCATTATGGACGAATATTGGACGGCAATTGTCATTGTGCTGATGCTGACGGGTGGTGAGGCGCTCGAAAACTACGCCGAGAACCGAGCAAAACGCGAGATGAGTAGCCTGCTCAATAACGCTCCACGTACGGCACATATTATTCGAGGTCAAAAAGAGTTTGATGTACCGGTCAAAGAAGTTAAAACAGGCGACAAGATTGTCATTCGCCCCGGCGAGGTTGTGCCTGTAGATGCGGTTATCGTCGATGGGCAGGCAAACTTTGATGAGGCAAGCTTAACAGGCGAGAGCATGCCCGAGGAAAAGAGCGTTGGCGCTGAGCTACTGAGTGGTGCCATTAACTTGGATGGTACAGTCACCGCTAAGGCCCTGCGCGCCGCGGCCGATAGCCAGTACGAACAAATCGTCAAGCTAGTGCGACAAGCCGCCGCCAGTAAGGCACCGTTTGTGCGTATGGCCGATCGGTTTGCGGTGCCATTTACTCTTATTTCATTCGCCATAGCCATTGCCGCGTGGCTGCTGAGTGGCGACTCGCTCCGTTTTTTGCAAGTTATGGTCGTCGCGACGCCGTGCCCACTTATCTTGGCTGCGCCGATTGCTATCATTTCAGGTATGTCGCGCGCAAGCAAAGCGGGAATCATCGTCAAAAATGGTACTGCGCTCGAGCG
>CAYZFT010000096.1:0-2092 GCA_964477925.1 uncultured Candidatus Saccharibacteria bacterium | reverse complement strand
AGCGTAAAATGTGTGCCACACGCGCACTGAGTAGCTGCGTCTTGCCCGTCCCCGGCCCAGCTATCACAAGCACAGGGCCATAGACAGTATCGACCGCCTTTCGCTGCGCTAAATTCAACTTTTTATAGATATCTGCGAACTGTTCCATACACTCTATTGTAACAGTCAATCATACTTGGGGTTATCCCCGATTAGCGCTTGGCCCATGAGACCTTGTGAAACATCATTGCTGCACGATACGTCTATTCCAGTTCTGCAGTAGGTTACTAGGCTATTTTTATGTGAAGTTGTGTGCAAAAGCCATTGCCTATGACGTTACGTGGCTCTTAATCCAGACCGTCGTCGGCGTTTCCTAGAAGACGCGTCCATGAATATATTACTAGCAGCGAATTCTTTCTTTTTATTCACGCTTGCTAAATGCAGCAGGACTGTATCTTCGGGTTTAATTTTTAGCGCTCTCATAGATTCTTCGGATATGAAATCACCAGCATTTTGGCAAGCAAAGAATACCCTTGGTCCGTTGTGGCGGTTCGTTGTTCTTTGATAATACAGTGGGACATCTTTAAAATCTGCTGCTTGTGGTTCGTTTTTGGCATTAAATGGCAATAAATTGCGAGTTCCCCCTGCTGCAAATTGTTTTATTGATGTTGTAATAACTTGATTAAAGGCCTTTACTTCACATGGGTTACGACTAAGTATTGACTCTTCGAGTTCTTGCGCCTTATCACTTTTTGCTTTAGCGAAGAGTACGGGCGTACCATTGACTATATAGCGGTGTAGCGTGATTTCCTGGGCATTTTTTGGGAGCCATTGAAGCGTTGTCTGGGCTGTGCCAATTATCGTGTCGACCATGGCTGGTTGTTGCTCATCATCTGTGCTTGCGCTAAGCTCGGGCGTTATGACGGGTAGCGTGCCTTTGTCCGCCGCAACCGTCGTCAATGTTATAGGGCTCGTGCTCGACGTATTAAACCGCAAGAGTGACTCGTTCAGTTCTACTGCTTCGGCGGCAATTATTTGAGCTAACAGCCGCTCGATTACAGAATCTGCCCTATCGGCAATATGTGGCTTCAGATTGTGTACGATATCTTGTTACAGATAACCAACTGGGTTACTCAGGTATGAACCTAAAATTGATTCAAAACTAGCCATGGCAGCGGAAAGTTGCGCATGGGTGGTTTTGTCGTAATTGATTTCGTATCGTGGTTGGATGCCAAAGAATGAGAGTACCCCACGTTTTAAATTTAAAGAGCCGACCAGCTGCCCGGTCATTTCTGCAAGTTTGTCACCAAAACGCTGAACGCATTGATGATATTGGTTAGTGAAATTAACATCGCTCAATATGGTTGCGGGGATGGCGGGAGTGTCTTTTAGGGAGCCGGTGGCTATCCGCACCTTTGTGAGGGTGATTTCTCGTAGCCCCCCATACGCAATCGTGGCTTCTTCTGGCGTAAGTTTATTATTTTTTTCGAAAACTAACGGAGACATAACTTTAATCAGTGGCTCCTGGATTTTGGTGATATGCACATTGATTGTTTTGGGTGGAAACACTGAGGAGATGAGAGGTGATTGGTCGCAACTATTAACTTTGTCGGCAATTTGACCTGTCAGCTGATGATGGACGAGCGTTGTTACAGTCTGTTCATCAGGTGTTTCGACACCAGATAGTTGCTTGATAAGTGATAGCAAATTATCAAGCGGAACCACTGGGTTTTTGGCAAACGGAGACAGTGTTGCGAGCGTATCGTTTGCCACCTGAGGTAGCGAAGGATAAGCGGGGCTACTTTCATGAAGACAGAGGGTTTCGGCTATTGACATATAACATATCATAACATGACATAACATTAAACGCAATTAGTATGTAAAGTTGGGCTCGTTTGCATCACCCATAACTGTGTTTTCGGTCATCGCCGCAAGATTAAGAATGGTTGGCGTCGCGCATCGGGGGCAGGATGGAACGGAGTCTCAATTACAGGTAATATGTTATTCCGCAAACTTCTCTCCACTGTTGTGGCTTTGCTAAAGGGCGTACTATTAAAATATGGATGAAATTGTGTGTGAGGTTGAGGCTATGCTCGGGAGGGTTTATCTGGTC
>CAYZFT010000095.1:0-2133 GCA_964477925.1 uncultured Candidatus Saccharibacteria bacterium | reverse complement strand
GGGTCTCAATGATCTTTCCTGTCAGTTCGATTACTTCTTTACTCGCGCTCATAATTTATATCGTCGAGTAATTATAGCAAAGATTACAGCACTCTGTAAAGGGTGAAATGTACTACTTACTTCTTTGACTTTTTGGTAGATGATTTACGGGCAAAAGGTATAAAGCGCAGAAGTTTAGCGGCACCCTTAGCAGGGGCTTTTTCGCCAGTCGTTTCGTCATAGAAAAAGTCGTCTCGGGCATACTGATCGTAGGTGACCATTAGGGCTCGAGACTCGACCGCACGAAGTGTTTCAAGCGAAACTGCAACTAAGATAAGGACACTTGTGCCACCGAGGGCAATATTTTTACTAACAAAAAGCTGGGCGACGATAGGCATGATGGCGAGAATTCCGAGGCTCAAAGCGCCAAATAGTGTTAATTTGTTAACAGTTTTTGCTAGGAATTTCTCTGTTGTTAAGCCCGTGCGTACGCCTTCAATAAAACCACCTTGCTTTTGCAGGTTCTCGGCTATCTCTTTGCTGTTGAACGTAATGCTTGTGTAGAAGAAGGTAAACAGTACGACAAGCACAAAGTAAGTTATCGGGTAAATCCACGGTTCCCAACCACCAGCCTGAAGCGTTTGTGCGGATGGGTTCTGGAACCAGGTAACGAGGTTTTTGCCGAGCGTTTGCCACTTTACGGTCGAGCTATTACTCATGAGTGTACCGACAAAGCTTGGGACGCTGAGGAATGCAACCGCAAAGATGATAGGGATAACACCGGCAGTAATCAACTTGATTGGCAAAGTTGTAGTCACGCCGCCGTAAGTTCGATTACCCTGAACGCGTTTAGCGTAGTTAATAGTCAGCTTCTTGGCGGCCTCATTGAGCATAACAACAAGCCAGGTAACGATGAGTACCGCGGCAAGTATCGCCAGCGAGAACAATAGTGCTTTGGTGTTAACATGCAAAGTCTTACCAAAAACGTTCCACTTGGCAGTCTTCGTAAATATTGTTGAACCGAATTGACCGATTATAGCCGGCAGCCCGCTCACGATGCCAACAGTGATAATGAGTGATATACCATTACCAACTGATTTCTCAGTCACCAACTCACCCATCCACATGAGGAGCATGGAGCCACCCGTAAGCGCCGCAACCATCAACACCCACTGACCAATTGATGTATGAGCCGTAATATCACCAATGCCACCAACCTGCTGAGCATACTGACGAACGAGGTAAATCGAGCCAATTGCTTGAACGATAGCAAGTGGCAGGGTAAGTAAGCGAGTGTACTGGTTGATGCGTTTCTGACCGCTTTCGCCGTCTTTGCGCATTTCTTCGAGCTTTGGGATAGCCTTGGTCAGTAGCTGCATGATAATGCTTGCGTTGATGTACGGCCCCATACCGGCAATCATAATGCTAAAGTTAGCCAGCGCCCCACCGGTCAGCACATTCATAATGCTCAAGAGCTGAGGTGTTTCACTGTTAAAAAGGTTCGTCAGGACTTGTTTAAGCGTTTCGGGCTCGGCGAGTGGTACTGGCACATGGGCCAAAATACGAAATATGAGTAGTATGCCAAGCACACCAAAGATGCGTTTACGCATGTCAGCCTGTTTGAACGACGCCCCAATAACTTTCCAGTTCACGATGTTACCTTCTTTTTAAACTAAATCTTGAAACAGTATAACCGAATTCACCCCTTTGATGCAAAATTATGTGTTTTATATATACAACAGCCGGTACCGAATACCCCGTCATCTTGAACTATGACCTTGTCATCTTGAGTCCGCTGTACAGCGGACGAATAATCTTTCCATTGGCGCACGTCATCTTGAGCGCAGCGAAAGATCTTCTCTCTCAGGGTTCATGGTGTCGATAAGCGCCTCTTTTCGCACTCGCTTCCAGCCCTTAATTTCTTTTTCTCTCGCGATTGCCGTTATCGCATCTACTGCCACCTCATAATAGACAAGGCAGATGCAGTTGTATTTTTTAGTGAACCCATCTAGTAACTTACTCTGGTGTTCGTATAGCCTTCGTTCTAAATTGTTCGTTACCCCGACATACAGCACAGTTCTTGTGGGGTTTGTGAGTATGTATAGCCCCCTAAAAACAAAACCGTCTAAAACGAATACTGAAACGGGCGTGAGG
>CAYZFT010000094.1:0-2319 GCA_964477925.1 uncultured Candidatus Saccharibacteria bacterium | reverse complement strand
AAACATAATAGATTACCTCCACTTTATTTGTGATGTTCTAATCATAACCGCATCTATTGCGGTTGTAAAGACTTTCACGCGTTTGATCGAACAATCAGCCTTTGGCTACCATCCGTGAGCACCATTAGCGTTGCAACTGCTGTCATAACTCGCGCCATTATGAATCGATTCTTTGACCCGCTAAAGTAGCTATCGTTATACAGTTTCTCTGCGAATTCAACCGTGCGCCAGACATCGTAGTTAAATGCTTGCATACCTTCAAAATCATCACTGAATCGCTTTGTTGCAAACGTTGTGCCCGACACCATATTAATGACGACAAGACACTCGTGATGGTCTCCCTCAAGCATTGACACGGGATGGCACAACGTCTGTTCAAGTTCTTCGATACTCTTCTCGCGTAGGTGCATGTAGTCATCAATTCTGCCTTCAAGCACAACTGCCGCACCAAGTACTTGCAGATAAATCTCGTTTGAAAAATCATCACCTAACAAATCCGTTACGAGGCGTTTATGGTCTGCTATCAGCTCTGGGCTGAGCATTGCTGCAAGCGCAGCGTCCATTTTGTCTATCGCACCACAGCCAATCCCATGACCATGCGTATCGCGGTGATCACCAGGCACAAAACCATGGGCTAGTGATTGTTCTAGCATTAAGTGTGCGTCGTCAGTGAAATTACCAATGTCCAGATTTTCACCCAACAACTCAAGCCGATATGCGATTGCGGCCCCAGGCGTACCACCGGGTACCTGAGCCCCTAAGTGTGTCTCTACCAATGACGAGCAGCCCCGGCCGTCAATACAACGCGCCTCAGCTTTAGAATCTTCAACTACATAGTAACTATCAAGTTGCGTAATGGCTTCTTGAATAGTCGTGCCAGCTACAAAACCATCTTCAACCGTTTTCGCGGCTGAAATCCCCCCGCGCCAAGTTAACGATGTGATTTGGCCACAATCTTGTACAGTTGTATTTGCCAGTGTTGAAGTTGTATTATTCATAGCATTGATAGTATCGATAATGGACACACAAAACAAGCCCGTGGTGGTTAAGACGGTCAATAATTGATTTATGTTGCATAATATGTTACTATTGGAGGTATATGAGCTTTATTACTCCTGAATGCGTTCAGCCAATACCCTACGATTTCCTGAAAAAACAAGTTGAGACCGGAGGCCTTGTCCCCGGCTACAAAGGTCCTGAACTCTGGGACTGTACCGATGATCGTTTTCTTGCGCCATTTCATGCTTTTCGTCGGCAGCTCGAGTTTGGCGAAAACTCGGCATCATTTGCTTTAGCTGGCGCACGAGAAGGTTTTGCCCTTTTGGATCTCGTTTTACGTTCGTCTTTAGAGGGTGAAAAATCTCTCACTAGATATGAAAATTTTCTTAAAAAAACCGGTACGGCAGCACCCTTTATTCTTCACAGTGTTAGGTTTGCCCAAGATACCCAGTATGGGTTTGCCATGGATCAGCCAAAAAAAAGAGCAGCCCTTGATATAGAATATGAGTTTTTTCGTAAACTCAATGACCCCAATGTAAGTATGGATGAAGTAGCTCGTCATAGTGAAATCTTGCTCAGGCTCATGAATGAATCTGATGCAGCAATCCTCAACACACACAGCGACACTGGGCATGAAAAACATAGCCGTAAAATTAGGACTAACCCGGACCAACCGGATGTCGGTTGCGCACATAACAAACTCGTTGGTCTAGTGTCACGCTCCGCCGCAGACGAAAGATTACTCCCATCAGCAAGAAAGCTTGGCAGGCTGCTTGGTCGCGGAAGCTTGCCATTCGAGCAAGCCCAAGAGGGGTTCGGTATTGTTGCGCGCAAATTCAACCATCCAGAACCATATTCGGTTGCCCGCGAAGACTTAGTCACCGAGCATGCCAAGCACCGCAAGCCAGCCGACATTGTACTTGACGGTTCCCATCTAGACCCTTCCGAAACTTCCATGATAATTGACGGGGCAAGCACCGCGCGAAACATTGCCACCCAAGGACGACATCATATACGAACATTTTTATCGAACGTAGGCAAAGCTGCCGAGCGTTTGGGCAAAATAAGTGAGTTTGCGGAAGACGAAGGCCTTGCTGAAGCAACAATCATCCTGCATGCTCTCGCGGTCCGTGGGAAGCTATGCGGCGGGAGCCCACAAGACTCACCCGACATTCTGCCAATCCACGTCATTACACCCGCTAGCTTACAAAGGCTCCCCGGAGCGGCCTAAAAGTTATTAGCGTACTAGCTTCGGCGGGCGGTGCGGCGGCGGAGGGTGGCGACGTTGATGCGTACGGTGTGGCGGTCGACGAGGGCTTG
>CAYZFT010000093.1:0-2325 GCA_964477925.1 uncultured Candidatus Saccharibacteria bacterium | reverse complement strand
TGTTAAACCAACATTAAAACCGTAGCATCCCAAAATTAAAACTGGAGTGAAGCTGGTGTTGGTATCTGTTGGTAACCAAGTACATCGTTGTCCCGCAGGAAGCGCACTTCTGTAAGTTGGTCGCCTGGGATAAGATGAATCTGTACCGTAGTGCCATCTGGCAGATGCCCTGGTACACTCAGCTGCTGGGTGGCCAGTGAAATCTTGCCGTAGCCATTGACTTTGCGCGCTGCCCTGAGGCAAAAGATATCCTTGGTTGAGGTAACGGGTGGTTTGGTTTTCGTAAGATCTAACCGCCGAAAACAGCTTCTGCCCTCATTCACGGCAGCCATAAAACGCCTGGCCGGTATATCTTTAGTCGTTGAGTGGACCTGTCGGTTGTTATAGCGGTCTACCTCTTGAGCAAGCAATACACGGATGTCATCAATAGTGCGAGCATGTTCCCGAGCGGCTCGCCTGACGATGCGATCCTGCAGCCATCGGTACGGTCGTTCAATCTTACCTTTAGCCTCAGGGCTGAGAGCATACGTTACTTTCATACCGGACGCTTCGACGCACTGTTTCCACTGCGGCGCAATGTCATCAGTGCCCAAAAGACGTTGGTAGGTGGCAGCACTCGTGCCATTACGGTCTCTGTTAGCTACATATCGGAAAATAGCATGGTTGTCAGAGTAGTACTGAATACCAACCCCGTAAGCCAATACGACCGACTCAAGTGCTTGGACGTGTGCCCAGGCAGATTCGTGTTCAAACATACCAGCATATAGGAGCATTCGGCTATGGTCATCAAGAGTGGTGATGAGACTCCACTTTTCGGGCTTACCGTCAGGCCGGAATGCATATGGCGACCATTGGTGCAGCGAGGCGTCGTGCTGCAGGAGCATACCAACAGTGTCAGTCAGTACCTCTCGGGTGTGGCTACTGCGTTTCGGCCGCTCCATATAGAATCCCCACTGCTTAGCATAGTTCACGACAGTTTGAGCCGACAACGGACACCCGGTTGTCGTTTCCACCGAATCCCGGATAGCAGCATAGTTATAGAACAGAATGGGCATGGCTGGGTTAGCAATAAAACCAGCTTCAAGCTCCAATTCTTTCCGGATTTCTCTCACGACTGCCTCTGGTAACATACGTGGTGCTCGCACGCGGCAATAGGCAATCGTGAACTCCTGTGGTTTGTTGCGGAACCGAGCCAGAAGGGCGTAGAATTGGCTATCTTTAACACCCAGTGCGGTAAGCACCTCCGATTTACCCAGTACACGGTCCTCATACCACTTGAGGTACTGCGCAACCTCGTCATTAGTAAACTTTTTGTGTAATTGACCCATATACCCTCCATGTATTACAAGTAGCAGCATAGCTGAGAAAACTCCGGTTTTAAATTTGGCTAAACTCCACTCCAGTTTTGGTTTTGGGTTCTCGAGGGCATAGCCTGAAGGGTACTCCGGTTTTAAATTTGGACTAACAGCATAAAAGGAAAAGTTGAAAAATATATTAAAATGTGCTACAATAATATAATTATGTCGCATGATATACTCCCCCTACCTATGACCGTTCCTGTGGTTAAAATGAATGAAGCAGGCCAGGAACTAAACCACATCATCTTTGACGATTACTTTAGAACCGCAAATTTTGGAGGGTCTAGCGCCGAGCATACCGTCCCCGTGACTGGCAGGGATGCGCGAACTATTTTAAAAGGGTTTGGGCTCACGGCGGATTTTTTTAAAGGCAAGACGGTACTTGATATCGGTTGCGGGCGCAGTTTGATGCACAAAAATCTCGTATCTGATGGGTGTACGCCGGCTCAAAGTGTCGTACTTGATGGTCGGCTAGAGGCAATAGATTTCCAGCGCCGATTTAATCCAGGTGTTATCGCTTTACAAGGGTCGGCAACAGAGTTACCTTTCAAAAATGATGCGTTTGAAATAGTCTATTCCAACTTTTGCATGCCTATTTGGGCAAAGGATGCAACTGAAGTGCGTCAGTTTTTTGATGAAGCAAGACGTGTGTTGCGGCCAGACGGTGTGCTAGCCATAAATGCAATGGTTAATTTTTCGCGTACCGACAAACAGACTGCCACAAAGATAAAAGAAGCTCTCATTGAACAGAATGATAAGTTCGAAGATCCATCGCGGTGGATTCGGCGCGCAACTCCTGGCTGGGATATTGTAGTCGCAAAAAAGGTTGCTTAAAACAGCGACCAGATGGCGGCGACGCCGGCGACTGCCATAACGCTCGTCGTAAACCAACCAATAGCAGTTGTGATAGGCTTGTTGACCCAGCGGCCCATGACTTGTTTGTTGCTACTGATGCGGACAATAAAAA
>CAYZFT010000092.1:0-2402 GCA_964477925.1 uncultured Candidatus Saccharibacteria bacterium | reverse complement strand
CAAACAACCGGCTAACGCCGGTTGGATTTGGTTTGAAGTGCACGTGGGTCAGATAATATCCACGGGCAACTTTTGTACATGCGAGACAATTAGCTAAGTTTGTTGCGCTTCGGGATGAATTGTAGACTCTGATTATTCTCCGCTCTCCGCTCTTAACTCTTAACTCTTAACTCTGTATACTGTTGGTATGACATTATCAGAAGAACTCACGTGGCGCGGGTTTGTGAACCAGACCACCTACAAAGATATTACGGTTTTAGATGGTGCGCCGATTACGTTTTACCTAGGGGTCGACCCAAGTGCAGACAGTATGCAAATCGGTAACTTCGCGGTTGCTATGATGATTCGGCATTTTATCAATCACGGCCACAAAGCTATTTTGCTCGTCGGTGGTGCAACTGGCATGATTGGTGACCCTGATGGTAAAAAACAAGAGCGAGACCTCAAAACGCTTGACGAGATAGCGCACAACAAGGCGGGGATTGCCGCACAATACCGCCAAATCTTCGCCGGCAAAGATTTTGAAATCGTCGACAACTATGATTGGTTCAAAGACATGGGTTATCTCGACTTTTTGCGCACCGTCGGCAAGCACGTGCCCATGCGCCAGATGCTCGGCCGTGAGTTTGTGCAAAGCCGCCTGAGTGAGGACGGCGCTGGCATTAGTTATGCCGAGTTTAGCTACTCGCTTATACAAGGTTATGATTTCTTGCACCTGTACCGCGCCAAAGGTGCAACGCTGCAGCTCTGCGGTGCCGACCAGTGGGGCAACTGTATTGCGGGGGTCGAGCTGATACGTCGTATTGAAGGTGGCGAAGCGCACATTTGGTCTGCGCCGCTTGTCGTAAATAAATCGACGGGCGTCAAGTTTGGCAAGAGTGAAGGCGGCGCAATCTGGCTCGATGCCGCCAAAACAACACCGACAGCGTTTTACCAGTTCTGGATTAACTGTGACGATGCGGGCGTTGAAGATTACGCCAAGATTTACACCTTACTTACTCAAGATGAACTAGCGAGTGTCATGACCGCTCACAATGAAAACCCAGGGGCGCGTATGGCACAGACACGTCTGGCTGAGGAAGTCACACGGCTTGTGCACGGAGAAGAGCTGATGCAACGCGCGAAGCATGTGACTGACGTGCTGACGGGCAAACGGTCAATTGCCGATGCATCTGAGGTGCTTGATGATTTGCGAGCCGAGATTCCCACGGTCAAAACAGACGAGACTGGCTCAATAATCGATGCTCTGACCCAAAGTGGCCTGGCCGCGTCGAACGGCGACGCTCGCCGATTACTGCAGGGCAATGCTATCTCGGTGAACGGGGTAAAAACCGCGTCCGATAGCTTCTTGCCAGAGATGTTCGCCGGTGGTTTGGCGCTCCTCCGCCGCGGCAAAGCATTCAAAGACAGCGCTTTAGTGGAGTGTGTGTGACATTTCTGAGCCTGCTTATCGGCAAGATAACGATGCGGCTGTTGCACCTAACCGGTCGTACGGGCTCAGCGCTGCCTGGTCTGGTTGTTGAGCGCATTAACCCCAACATATTGCAGCGTACGCTCGGCAAACTTCCCGCGGGCATCATTATCATCTCAGGTACGAATGGTAAGACGACAACCACTAAGATTCTGACGAGTCTGCTCGAAGCGCAAGGTCTGCGTGTTTTGACTAACAAAACAGGGAGCAACTTTGTGCGCGGCATCATCAGCTCAATCGTCCAACATGCCCATTTGAGTGGCAAGCTCGACTATGACATCGCGGTGTTTGAACAGGACGAAGCCTATGCCGTGCATCTCGCCAAACGCATCAAGCCGCGCGGCGTTATTGCGCTCAATGTCATGCGTGATCAAATGGACCGTTTTGGTGAAATCGATACCACCAGTAAGCTGCTGCAGCAATTGGTCGCCAGCGCAACCGAATGGGTCGTGCTGAATGGTAATGACGACCGTATTAGTTGCCTGAAGCCTGCTACTGGTGTCAAAAAGTACTGGTATGCACATAGCCCAGCGTTGCAAGCCGACTTTTTAACTGACGACCAGCTCTATGACGCCGAAAAAGCCGTGTACCATTGTGCGGCAAAGCCGTATGCCGAACTCCAGGCCTACGGTGATGGTACGGTGACGCTCAAACTTGACGGCGAGACGAGGCGCTATGAGTATGAGCTTGGTGGCAGCCACAACGCCATTAACATCGTAGCGGCCCTGACGGCGCTGCACGCAACACTTCCACATGAAGACCCAGCTAAAACAGCCAAGGCTATTACCAGACTCGAACCTGCCTTCGGCCGCGGCGAGGTGTTTGCGCTAGCCGACGGAACGCAAGTGACGCTGCAGCTTATCAAGAACCCTGCGGGCTTTACTCACGCGCTGCGCATGGTAGATGTCAAAAAATACGCCGTTGCTGGCAT
>CAYZFT010000091.1:0-2405 GCA_964477925.1 uncultured Candidatus Saccharibacteria bacterium | reverse complement strand
CCAACGAGCGCCACGGCTGCCAGCAGCAAAAAGCGCTTGCTGAGCCGTTCGCGCAGCAACAGCGCTGCCGTGGTGATGGCGAACACCGGATTGAGCTGCTGCAGCAGCACGACCACCGAGAACGGTATGTACTGCACCTTACCGAGAGCAGCGGTATAGAAGATGGTGCCGAGCGCCCCAGAGAGCAGCGCCACCCCTGTGATTGCCATCCATTGTTTGCGCGTCAGCTCGCGGAATTTACGGAGCGATGTTATGAGGAACGGCACGAGTATGGCAAACCCGAGCGTGTGTTCCCAAAACACCACCGTCGCTGGTGGCAGCGAGTACAGGTGTGTCCGTAGCAGCCCGTCCACACTCCATAAGAGCGCCGCCAGCACCACGGCTAGCGAGCCTATATGCACGTATTTTTTCATTTTATGATCCCTTTCTGCCTGCTCTTTCCTAAGGATGCAGACACTCGCTATACAGCGAGTCCCGACTATACGGTCGGCTCATGAGTTTCACATGATCATCCGCGAGGTTCGCGGTCGACGGCTATACGTCCGATTGGCGAATTGCACGCCACCCCAGAATTAAATAATATTGTTCTTATATAGTACCACACCCCCGCACGGCGTTGCCTTATGTAGTAAGCACTTTATGACTTAACGTAAACGATAGTATTGGAGTAGTCGGTGCAACCGCTGCCGGTGTACTTGCAGACACGTACATTCCATGTGCCCGCGGTGAGTATGGTCGACAAGTCGACTGATGTCGCCTGCGTATAGGCTTTGTACCCATCGGTTGGGTACTCGGGCGCAGTTTTGGTGGTTGACGCGACAACCTTGAAGCCCTTTGGAGCCGTACCACCCACCGTCCAGCTGGCTGTCGAACCGCTGACAGACAGAACGAGCGCCCCGGGTACTATTTGCTCCTCGGGCTCAGCTGGTTTCGTAGGGATAACGATTTTTACTGCATTACTATAGGAGTCGCAACTACCACCACGGTACGCACAGACCCTGAAATAGTATGTGCCGCCGGTGTTCGGCTTGACCGCAGTACTCCGAGCCGTCGAATCCTCAATGTATTGGTAATCATTACCCGGATATACTGGCGTCGTTGTTTTGGTGCTGTACACGACTTTGAATCCCTTGGAGGTGTCAACGTTGGTTACGCTCCACTTCATATTCGCCGTATACTCAGAGACTGAGCCCGACAGTGTAATCCCAGTGTTGTTTGCTGTAGTGGTAGTTTGCGTCTGGGTGGTTGTTGTCGACGGTTTATCAAACTCACCGAGAACACCAAGCTTATTTGCATATTCGGCAACTTTTTTGTCTTGCTCCGCGTTCCATTTCAAGAAATCATCTTGTTTCATCACGCTTACATCGATTGCGACCACTTTGTTTTCTTTGTCTTTTTGGGTCGATTTGATGTAGTAGCTATTGCCTTCAGGCACAACCTGTTTTGCCACCTTGACGCTACTGTGGAAGACCTCTACGCCTTGACTCTCGACGCTGTTCGTCACGCAATACGCCGTACCCTGCGCAACATAGCTCTGGTCTTCGGCGAGTACGCTGAATGTGCGGGTCGTCGATGGGACGACACGGCTATAGAGCTGCCCGCTGATGTTTTCAACCTGAATGCTTGCCGGCGCAAGATTAGTCAGCCTCACCTGGCTGTTATGGTTCAGCCGCACGGCACTACCGTCATCAATAGCGAGCACAACCCGGCCGTCAGTGCCGGTCTTCACGGAGTCGCCTTGTTTCAGGCTGACTGTCGTCGTAAGGGTTTGCCACGTCTTGCCATTGGTTGAGTATTCGCTCGCACCTTCTACGAGCAACGGGGCTACGCCAAGTAGTCTTATACTGCTCTTGGTCGAGGTATTGGTATTCACCGTCTTGTCTGCGCCACGCAGCACTAGCCACGCCACAAGCCCGCCGATAAGCAGTACTCCTCCTACAATCGCAGTAATCAGTAGCCATTTTTTGTGTCCGGGCTTTGGCGTCTCGCTCGCTACCGTTTCTAGAGTGATCGGTTGCTCGGGTGCGTTAACGATCTGTGGCGCTGCTTCTACGGGGGCCAATTCTTCGCTTGCATTCAGAGCCTGCGAATCTGGGTCATCACTTGTTGTCGCCACTGGTTCTTGCTGTGCTTCGGGCATCGACTTGACGATGCCTTGCTCAAGATTTTCATCATTTTTTACAGAATCATCCATAGTATACAAACCTCGTTTATACCACTATTATACATAAGCGTTTCAGCTTATAGAAAGATTGGGCTCAGTCTAGTGGCGTATACAAGTTTGTCTAACGGTGTTACTTTTCAACATTAGTTGTTGTAAATGTATGCGCGTTATCTATAAACTCATTATATGAGTGCGTGGATGTATTTCGCCGTCGCGGGGCTGTTTGTACAGGGTGGCCACA
>CAYZFT010000090.1:0-2547 GCA_964477925.1 uncultured Candidatus Saccharibacteria bacterium | reverse complement strand
TACTCAGTGATGAGATGATTTTTGTATGCTAATAATTACCGAGTTAAGAATTCGTCGCGGGGGGATTCTACGGGAATTGGGATGGTTGCACCAAGGTCTTCATCGGCTGCGCCGATTGCACCAAAGACTTGGTCGAGCGAGCTCACAAGTACTTCGCGCGGGCGCGAGCCATCAGCCTGACCGATGATTCCCTGCTCTTCCATCTGCTCAATCATGCGAGCTGCGCGGCCATAGCCGATACGCAAGCGTCGCTGCAGTAAGCTAGTGCTGGCTTTGCGGTTTTCGATAACCACACGCACCGCGTCGTGGAACATGTCCTCGTCGGCATCGTCGTGCGCGCTCGTGTCCGCCACAATCCCACCCTTACCATTTAGCTGCACGGGCTGGCTAACAACCTCGTTGTTGTAATCGGGCTCGCGCTGCCCGCGGATAAAATTGTTGACCTTAGTCGTCTCGCTGTCACTTATGAAAGCCGCCTGTACGCGCTTTGGTGCGGGCATATCGCTTGTCAGCAGCAGCATATCGCCACGCCCCAGAAGCTTGTTGGCACCGGCTTGATCGATAATGGTGCGGCTATCGACCTGACTCTGCGTCGTAAAGGCGATGCGACCTGGGACGTTAGCCTTAATAAGCCCCGTGATAACATCAACACTCGGGCGCTGCGTGGCCAAAATGAGGTGTATGCCAGCGGCTCGTGCCTTTTGGGCAATACGCACAATCAGCGCCTCAACATCGCGTGCGGCCATCATCATAAGGTCGCTCAACTCGTCGATTACGATTACAATAAACGGCATGTTGTCGGTGTCTTTGAGGTTATTGTACTCATCGATATTGCGTTTGCCCGCGACTGCCATCGTACGCAGACGTCGCTCCATCTCTGCCACCGCCCATTTGAGGGCTGAGATTGTTTTTTCGGGCTCATTGATAACGGGCGTAAGCAGGTGTGGCACGTCATTGTATGGCGTCAACTCGACCTGTTTCGGGTCAACCAAAATAAGCTTGAGCGTGCTTGGGCTATTGCGGTAGAGCAGACTCGTCAATATGTCGTTAATCATGACAGACTTACCTGAGCCCGTTTGGCCCGCGACCAAAAGGTGTGGCATCTTGGCGAGATTGGCGATAACTGGTTTGCCCACAATGTCTTTGCCAATGGCAAATGTCAACAGACTTTTGGATTCATTCCACTCACGCGACTGAAAGATTGAGCTGAGTCGTACAGTTGCGGCGGTGACGTTTGGCACCTCGATACCGACCGCACGTTTCCCGGGGATAGGCGCTTCCATGCGTATGCTGGTCGCTGCGAGGTCAAGCGCCAGGTTGTTTTCGAGTGCTGTGATTTTGGTCAGTTTAACCCCTGTTGGTGGCTTGAGCGTATACTGCGTCACGCGTGGCCCGATATTGGCCCCTTCCATCTCGACATCAATACTAAAATTGCGCAGCGTTTCTTTGATAACATGCGCGTTCCCCTCAACATCACCCGCGTCGGCGCGATCTTGTTTTTGGTCGAGCAAGTCAATGCTCGGCAGCTTCCACTCTGGGTCACTCGCCGCCGTAAGTGCCTCGTGGTTTTCGCTCGGCGCAAGCTGCTTAGCGGTATTTTTAAGCGTGCTCATGCGTGCCTGCTCACGGGTTGTCTGAGTATGGTGCACAACGGGAACGCCCTCATTCATCGTAAAGTTATTGTCCGCAGTCTTGGCCTTGAGCGCCGCCAGCTCGCCGTCGGCAGGCTCACGCTCAGGACGCTTAAAGAGCTTGCCAACGCGTAAAATTACCTTCGGCGATATGCCAAAGGCAAAAAAGAAGGCAAATACCGTAAAGACAAAAAATAGTAACCCAGCAGGGATTTTATCGAGTGCCGTCAAGGCCACACCGCCGATTGCGCTACCAAGCGCGCCACCGTGTCCACCTGTCGTAGCTACGCCAACCTTTTCGACCACAAATGCAACATGAAAGAAGCTCGCCGTAAACAGCATAAGCAAGTACATATTCATAACGCGCCACATTGGCAACTTCTGCTCTTCGCTGACGAATTTGTATACCCCCCAATATAGCAAGCTAATTGGCACGACCCACGCACCCCAGCCGAGCACCATGTAGCCTGCGCCAAAAAGCCCCTTGGGCAGGCTACCGCCAGTACCAAAACCGCCCAGAATCATAAAGAGGCCGATTAGGATAAAAACGACCGCCATGACATAGCCCCAAATTGGCGACGGCTGCGCCGCAACCTCAGGCTTACGTGATTTCTTTTTTGATGATTTTTTCTTTTTAGCCATAACTGTTTTATTATACCTTTTAGTTCGCCTCTGGTCCAGGGTCATCTGGCTTTTTCATTGGGCCAAACTCTGGCTCTTCGTCACTAAAGCACACCAATTCGTGGTGCCGGCCGAGTAGGTAGTACTCATCGCTCGAAAGACTACTTGGTGCTTGTTTTTGTTAGGGTCGAACACGCTAACATTATAGCAAAATATACAACTTTTGTCAATCGTCGCAGAAGTAACCGCTCACTACCCCAACTGCGCCAAAGCTCCGAAGTAACCATTAGGGTTG
>CAYZFT010000089.1:0-2647 GCA_964477925.1 uncultured Candidatus Saccharibacteria bacterium | reverse complement strand
CCCCTGGCCTCGTCCTTGGCAAGGACGCGCTCTAAACAACTGAGCTACACCCGCTTGGGTAATGAGACAAACCTTCGGTTTTTCTCATCGCGCCGGCAAAAAAAACGTGACTTTTTGTCGGGCTGCTCTTTTCCGAAGACAAAAATCCCGGAAGCAACGTGGGATATTATAGATACAGCGGGCACGGAATGCAAGCATTGGGGCGGATAATTTGCTATACTTAGGGCAAATGCAAAATAAACATGTTAAATGGTTGTTCATTGCGCTCTTTGGCGCGCTGCTTGCGGCGCCGAATGGCCTTGTGGTCAAACAGATGGTTGGGCAGGTTGACCCCTTTATGCTCAACGCCCTGCGTTTTGGTCTGGTTGCGCTCGTATGTGCGCCATTTGTGTGGCGCGAACATCAGCAGCTCAATGCTAAAAGTCTGCGTACGATTGCTGCTGCAGGGTTATACATCGCGGTGGCGGTGTCGTGTTTTGTTGAGGGCGTAAAGCTCAGTCAAGCTAGCTACGCTGCTATCGTACTATTGCTGACGCCCATAGTTCTACTCATTTACTCGGTGAAGCTCTATGGTGAGCGCATGTCGCACAGAGCAGTGGCTGGTATCACATTAGCGGCGTTTGGGGCGATGTTACTCGTCGTATTGCCAGTGGCGATGCGTGGCGGTGGTGTGGCGTTTTACCCAGCGGCGACAGTGCTACTACTTATCAACTGCCTGTCCTACCCAATTGCTTTGTTGCAGCTGAAAAAAGCCAATGAAATGGGTGTGTCGATGGTTTCGCTCATCGGACTCTCATCGTTTGTTGTCGCGGCTATTAGCTTGTTTCTACTTCTGACCATCGGCTCAAACATGAGCTTGCCGGGTGGGTGGAATTGGTTTCGTGTCATCTACTCCGGCTTGGCGGTGGCGCTCATTGGCCGCATGTGCAAGGTCTGGAGCTACGAGCACATTGGTGCGGCGGCAACGAGCGCAATCATGTACCTTGAGATATTTTTAGCAATAGTACTGCCGGTGTTTGTGCTACACGAACGCATCGCCGTGGGCACGGTGGTTGGAGGCGCGTTGGTGTTGCTTGGCGTCTACCTTGTAGAGTCGCACAAACTGCTCGCCCACAAGCACCACCACTTCTGGCGCTCGCACTAACTCGCCCGTTGTAATTTTGTGAGGACGGACCTATAAAACGCGGACGGGTGGGCGTAGGGCTACTGTTTACAGAGATTTAAGCCAGATAAGTTAAACTCGCAGTCCCCGTTTTTGTTCAAAATGATTACTTTTTCGACCGAGCTGAATTGCTTGAGCGTTGCTTTAATTTCACTCTCGGCTTGTCCATCTGACACCGACCCGATGTGGTCGAACGTTTTGCAAAACTGCAGCGTGGCGACACCTGCACTGATGCTGAGCGTGAAATCTGCGCCATTGCAGTTACTTACATCACTTCGAAGCTTTGTGTATGAGAAATATCTCTGAGCAGCTTCATCCTGTGTGGGGCCTTTTAGCAGGTCAGCTATGGCATAGTTGCCTACCCCTAAATCTGGCGCTACACGTGCAACTGCAAATGTTCGAGATGGGTTATCATCTGACTCAGGATGTTTCGAGAAATATACCTTAACAGGGTAGGTTAGTTGTTCTGATGGTGCGAGTTCGGGGGTTGTACTTTGCCCTTGTTTTTTCTGCTCGGTTTGCTTCTGCGCTTTTACTGGCGAGTCTCCGCCATTTGATGATGTCGGTTGGGGCTGTGACTGATGGTGGAGTATGATACCACCACTGGCCAATACTAGAATCGCCACAACAACTGAAACCACGATTGTCATTCGACGTTTCATCGCTTTTTCTCCAACTAAAGCATAGCCCAGACACGAGCGCCCTGCAGTTATGCATATTACAGCTACTACTTGGTTTTAGTATAGCCAGCAATGGTTGGGTGGTTGAGTAGCTGTTTGAGTTGGTCCTTGGCCCAGTACGAGTACTTGTCGGGGTTAGCGGTGATATCGGCAACGTAGTCAGCCCAAGTGAGCCAGGTCAGAGCTTCGACCTCGTCGGGGTTGGGCTGGGGACCGTCGGCGAGCCGGGCAGCATAGACAGGGCAGATTTCTTTCTCGATAATGCCATCGAACGGCGGCGTTGTGTAGCGGTAATTAGGCAGTAGAGGGGTAATGTTGCGCACGGTCATGCCAAGCTCGTCGAGCGCGCGGCGGGCAATGGCGGCTTCGTCGGACTCGCCAGGACCGGGGTGCCCACAGACGCTATTGGTCCAAACTCCGGGCCACACTTTTTTGCTTTTGGCGCGTTGGGTCACAAGAAAGTTGCCGTTGCTGTCAAACACATAACACGAAAATGCCTTGTGTAACGGCGTGTGCAAGTGGTGACTTGCCAGCTTTGGCGCCGTCGCAATCTCGTTCCCCGCGTCATCAACCAAAACTATATATTCACCAAGTTTCTCGGTTTGCTGATTCATATACTAATTCTATACGATTACGGTATTATTTGGGTATTTGGTCTAGCGCAAAATGAATCTTCCCAATCTTCAGCAAGTTTGTTAAAAGATGAGCTACAGGTATAATGGAGCAAGTGGCGCCGTGGCCGAGTGGTTAGGCAGAGGTCTGCAAAACCTCGTACACCGGTTCGAACCCGGTCGGTGCCTCCATA
>CAYZFT010000088.1:0-2685 GCA_964477925.1 uncultured Candidatus Saccharibacteria bacterium | reverse complement strand
CCAGCGTCGGCATGATCTCCAGGCAATCACCCAGTATCAGGCGGTAACCGTTATTATTATTTTTATCAATTAACATGTTGTGATATACTTTACTAATCGATATTGGTATTTAGTGCAATCAAAGGATTTTGCATATGAACAAAAGAAATCGAATTGGTGAAGATTGCCCACTTTTTGTTGATGGAAAAACAATAAGTCATGGGTATGTTGTTTTGTCATCAAAGAAATGGGGGAAAAATCATGGTCGATACGAGCATAGAGTGATTGTAGAAAATCACATAGGAAGAAAATTGAAAAACAGTGAAGTAATTCACCACAAGAATGGAAACAAGTTAGATAACAGAATTGAAAACTTAGAAATAACAACAAGAAGTGAACACAATAGGATTCATGGGTCAGGGAAGGTTTTGATTTGCCAATCGTGTAAAAAGGAAAAATGGTACTCGGTTTCATTAATGAAAAGAATGAGGGACGGTGGAAATGATTATTTTTGCAGGAGTTGCTCTGCAAAACATGTGTATGAAAAAAAGTGCCAGAAATGCAATATAATTTTTTTTGCAAAAAGAACTGCTGTTCTTTGTGAGTCTTGCGTTTCATATAGTTCTTATCGTTCCAATAAAAGAGTCGGAAGAAAATTCAAGAATCTTTAAAAAGCTGATAGCTACTCATTTCGTCTCCCGTTCTAAAATCGCCTGCCTAAGATACACGCATAAATCCATTGCTTCCTGATATGCGTCCCACAATGCGTCTCTGCCGTTATGGGTTTGCAACGGTGTCCCGTACTTCTGCACGCCCGCTGCGGCTCGTTGTGTCATGTCTGCCAACACATAGTCGATGACGGTTAGTTTGCCTTGTGTTGGCGCTGGCTGGGGTGTTGCGGCTTTACTGTCAAGCATTTGGTTTACTCTCATTAATATAGTTTTGAAGGATATTTATAATCGCTTTAGCGTCTTCCGCTGATGCGTGAAACTCCGCGTATTTGCCGCCGCATTGCCGGGCAGGTCAACGTCTGTGCAGTATCCCCGTCGCTTGCACACAAGCTTTCGGCAGTTGGGTTTACATGCTCGCTCTGGCGAGGAAAACGGGTGATTCATAAACACACGACCTGCCCAGTTTTTCGACAGGCCATCATCGAACCTGGTGTAAATTGTTGCTGCGCGAATGTTGGCGTTTGCTAATGGGTTAGATGCCGGGTCAAGATCAATTGTTCCGCCCAATAGGGCTCGTGCTACATCGACGATATCCAAAGGGGTGCGATATTCAGTAACGCCACTGTTTTGGTGAATCATTTGTGCTTGGTTCATGGCTTCACCACTTTAAAACTGACGACCCACACCCATGGGTTGGATTCCCATGAATAGGGATAATCGTAATCAGCATCCCCAATGCTGCGACGAAGATAGACTGATGTTGGCTCATCCCCTGCTTGCCAGATCACATCATACTGACCGTTTGCGGATGGCGAGGACTCACCGAACGAAACCCATTCCGGCAAATCGATATCATCCAAATTTCGCCATTGAATTGATGAAGGGTCCAGTATGTCCAGCCCGAGTGCTTCTAAATCGTCCGATTCGTTGTATCCCCATGTCCACAGCTTCCATTCTGGCTTATTCAACGCCTTCCGCTTGCCGTTGATGGAATCCCACAGGGTCGAAAATCCTGCACGGTGCTGCAAGTGATCAAGATCGAAGCCAACGATGGACGGCTCAACCCCTTCCGCCTTCGCATCCTCTTCGCTTATTTCCTCAACTCGCTCGACTCGAACATCGGTCACTTTGAGCAAAATACGGCTCGCCCAGCGAGGCATGAAAATGGACGGTCGCCATTTATTACCATGCTTGCGGTCGGCATAGGCATCGCACCACAAATCGGCGGCAGCCTGTGAGTTTTCAATGGACTTGAAATGATTATCAGCTTTGTAGAGGATTCCATCATTGCCACTGTCCAACTCAACCGCCCGCCACGTCTCACGCACCCACAAGTGGCCGCCAGGAGCACCATAGGGGCATTCATAACAGGCAGTCACCCTCGTTTTGTTATCGAGAAGAGATTGCGGATTAACCACCCGTCGCGTCTGCGTCTTTCGCCCATCAAGGATGGCTCGCACCATCTCACTGCTAAATAAAATAGGTCGCTCTTTCATCGCTGCTACCATCAATTGACTTTGATTGCCCCACCAGAATTTACATGTTGTGCGCCAGCCAGTGAGTACCCGCGCCCCTTCGTGTTCCGCACCAACCACATACCGGCCTCGATCTCACTCATCTTGCTGAAATCTGGCAAGTTAATCTTTCGGCTGCGCAAGGAGTAAAATTTACCCTTGTACTCGACTTTTGGCATAGGATTTTTCGCAATTCGCATAAATCACCTCGCTGCCCAAAATGAACGGTCGGGGGTCAACCGTTCCACTGCACGATTAAACTACCGAGAGATTACGGGAAGATAGACAGATTCAACCATTTCCACTTCCGCAACCAAGCCCACAAGCTCAACGCTCTTGACGCTGCCAATGATGTAGAGCTTCACCCCACAATATGTGCCGCGACGGGTTTCCGTTGTTTCGTCTACAAACGTCACCTTCAGTTCAACGATGGCGTCTTGGGTTGTGTTGAGGTGATAAAGTGGTGATAATGAGGACTATAAAATAACTTTGTGAGCTGCTAAATCTAGCTCACGGATATC
>CAYZFT010000087.1:0-2690 GCA_964477925.1 uncultured Candidatus Saccharibacteria bacterium | reverse complement strand
TACGCGCCGTAGCTCCGGGCGAAGGCAACAGCCTTTTGCCACCCCTCGTAGGTACCCAGCTGGTTGCCGATCTTGAACGTCACGCCAAGCCCCTTAAGCTCCTCGGCAATTTTTGTCGCCTCAACCAGCTCATCGACATCAAGCGCCACCATAATCCGCCTCGCCCCAGCACCAATACTACTTCCCATATTTTAAAGTTTATAGGAAAGTACACGCACTGGCTACTGTTAATTTTTTATTTTGAAGATTGGCGATGCACGACCCTTCTAATCCATGCGGGCGCTGTGTCAATAGCTCGGCTATCTGTAACAGATTGTGTCGCTAAAAGTTCGTCTACCGCCGTGACATCATATGCAATATCGGGGTTACGGGATGCGGTGCCCAAGAATCGAAATAACTTTTCGGCGGCTACATTTCGTTGCACAGCATAGTCGTAGCCACCACCGATTGATGATTTTGTTCTTATTACCTCATCAAGTAATACGTCTCTGTCGCAAAACACAAGTGGCATACGCACAACCGTAGTCGACAGGCCCATAATCTGCTGAGAAACCATACGCCTATAGCCACTGGTCTTGCGACGATTAATTGAAACCGATCGAGTGTCCTCTGCGGGGAACAGCTTAACTAACGACTGGCTATTGTGCCGTCGCAGAGATTGTATAACGCCCGATACTAAGGGTATTACCGTACCCCCGCCTTGGACCTCGTCTATGATACCGAGCCGCATGTCGTTATCAATGACACGTACAAGCGTATTTTCGATTATCTCATACTTCTGCGGGCTATTTGGGCTTGAACGTCTTCCTTGACCATTGTTATCATACTCTGTAAATACCCCTAAGGGGACCTCATGACGTCTTCCGTAAGATGGCACCGCCTCGAGCGAATTGTCACCTTCTAAGGCCCACGATAATGGCATTGCACCCCTGAGTGGATACATTACATCAGTAAGGTCTGCATTTTCAATTAAACTTCTTAGTACCGTTGCACCGTCAAGAAAACCCTGAACATGCCCTTCTGGTGTCTCGTGTTGTAGTGCTTCCAGTGCGGTTTTTGCCATTTTTATATTTTAGCACTATTTATTGTATTTGTCTACTATAGACTCTGTTGCTTTTATGTGCTATAATATAGTTATGGTATCATCCCAAGATTTTGAACGTTCGCGCTCGTCAATTGACTGGGCAGTAAGAACCCCCGACGAGTTTGATATCCTCTCGACATATGCTCGTGCTATCGGCATGCCTGCGTTAATACAGGAGGGGCTGACAGTAGCGGGTTATGTCCATGACTTTGGCGGCCAAAAAGCCAATGCAGCTGAGCTTCGCCATGTGGCATTACTTAGCCCGATTGCGGCTGGTTTAGAAACTCCCGAAACAAGAAGTGAGGCTCTAGCTGCGTTTGATGCCTACAGACAGCTTCATTCAGCACCTACCTGGAAGTATCTCACTGACATGACTACAGATCTACCCTTAGTCGACGAGCTCGCAGCTAGGCGCAGGCATGATGGCTCATACCACACTAACGAAAAGTTAGCACGCGTCATGCGTGCAACATCTTATGTTCAATTCGATAGCTCTGCGTGGCTAGAGCCTGCAATTTTGCCTACCGGAGAGGAGTTAGTTGATCTCCTGAAAGTTACTAACATTGCCTCTGCGGCACTTATAGGGTCTGGTAGGATGTATAACAGCCTGCAAGATGAATCTTCAAACGTATTATTACTACAGCGAGCAACGGATGTACGTTCTTTTTTTGGGCCTCTTGGCGAGCTCACGGGCTTCGATGCATCAAGCATGTGTCTTCGCGGAATTTGCAATGTGCTTGCAGCAAAAAAGTCTGGCAACAGCAGGCTAGTCGACACAATCATGAAAAAACAAACTGACGTTACGAATGCTGATGACGTCGCACAAATGAACACTGAACTATTGAAACAATTACTGGGCACAACCCCCACAATCCAGTCTCCGATATCAGACACCATCGGACATGGCACAATTTTTCACACGCTACATGACATCGGAGAAGGTATACGTGGCGTATCTCGAGTAAAGTCAGTCGGTGGGCAAATTAGAAGTGCCATAGACAAATACCCTGGCCTCATAGATTCGCCTGACAAAAACGGCATCACTATAATCGTTGAAAAACGACAGATGGTAGCAGAAGTATACGCACAAATCGTTAAACAGGTTCTTTCATCTGGCTTACGTTTAAACACGCCACCCCGCAAAGGAAGCCCCTTCGTACTACGGGGGAGATCCACGTTTACGCAGCCTATACAGCTAGCATGTGAAAGATCGTCAGCTAATGTAGATTTCTTTTTACAAAACAAACCGTATGAGGTTGCAAAGCTTTACTTTATAAATAAACAAGGGCAACCAACAGAAATACAAGTCGTGGATGAAGCTCAAAGAGCGCGTGGTAGGGTCGACAAAGATGAGTCTCACTTTGCATATAGGGCTGGTGAGGACGGAAGCAAGACAGAGTTTAGCGCAACACAACTCAAATGGATCCATGCCTTACGCGACAAGATTAATAGCGCCACGACAGTGCCCGCATCAAAACAACGTGGCGCAGAGCTCAGGGCTGCCGTAGAGATGGCACAGCGATAACTAAACACCAGATAAATCGCCCATGCAATTCTACTCAGTATACGATTTTTTGGTTTAATTTGCAGATAGTACCTGCTTGAA
>CAYZFT010000086.1:0-2691 GCA_964477925.1 uncultured Candidatus Saccharibacteria bacterium | reverse complement strand
AAAACAAAAACTACGAAAAAACAAAAAAGTTGGCTGTCGGTTAGGTGATCTTGCGCGATTAGTATAAAGTTTCAAGTTCATAAAGTTAATAAAGTAAGACTGCGAAAATTACTTGAGCAAACTTTAAACATAAAAACTTTATAAACTAAAAAACAAACACCAAAACAAAAATAAAAGTATAGGTTAAAAGGGGCAGTTTTTAGATTTCATCGAGTAATACTTTATGAACTTTACAAACTTTACGAACTTTTAACCAAAAGCGTGCGTTATGCACCAAACAAAAACCACAATTCATACACCGGTATTGCTCGAGGCAGTACTTGCGATGGCAGCCCCAGGGGCAGGCGAATCATATCTTGATGTGACGGCCGGCTACGGCGGGCACGCGAGTGCAATCATCGAGCGGACAGGCGCAGCAGACAAAGCTGTGCTGGTTGACCGTGACGCGGCGGCGATTGCTGCATTGCAGCCACTCGCCGACAAGGGCGCAAGCCTCGTGCGGGCAGATTTCTTGGCTGCAACCCGTGACCTTATGGGGCAGGGCAAGAAATTCGCTATGATACTGGCAGACTTGGGCGTTTCGTCGCTGCACCTTGACAAAGGCGAGCGCGGTTTTGCGTTTAGCCAAAATGGGCCACTCGACATGCGCATGGATCAGCGCAGTGAGCTGACTGCCGACACTATAGTCAACACCTACGGTGCGGCTGAGCTTGAAGACATTTTGCGCCGATACGGCGAGGAATGGCGTTCGAGGAGTATTGTGGCAGCGATTGTGGCGGGACGACCGTTTCATGACACTGCCGGGCTAGCGGAGGTGATTAAACGCGCTGTACCCGGTAAACAAGGCAAAACGCACCCTGCAACCAAGACTTTTCAGGCGTTGCGTATTGCAGTGAATGACGAGCTCGGCCAGCTTGAGGCGGCATTGCCACTGTGGCTTGAGCTGCTTGAGCCAGGTGGGCGGCTACTTGTTATCAGCTTTCATAGTCTTGAAGATCGCATCGTCAAGCAAGCATTTGCCGATGTCGGCGGTGATTGGTATGACGCCAAGTTCCAGCTGCTTGCCAAACGGCCTATCGTGGCCGACAGCACTGAATTAGCTTTCAATCCGCGTTCGCGTAGTGCAAAACTGCGCGGCGTAGCAAAAATAAACAAAAAGAAAGGGGAATAACTCCATGCCAATACGCATCAAAAGTAATTCCCGCGCCTACAAAGTACAAGTACACGTACGTTAGTAGGTGAGAAAAGGGGCGCTCAGTAAAACGGGCGCCCCACCAACCAAAAACAAAAACAACAAAAACAAACATAAAACATAAAACGGTAACGCGTATGACATATTCAAATACTATGGCACTTGGGCGGCAACACGTCGGTGCCCAGCGCAACCAAAATTCTGTGAGCTTCGCGCGAGTCGATAAGCGTCTAGGACCAGTTAGCAACACGATTGTGTTGATTGTACTGGCTTGTCTGCTAGGACTATTGTATCTGACGCAAGTGACCAAGACCAACACCTACGGCTACGATATTAACAAACTTGAACGCGAGCAGTCGTCGTTGAAGGCGCAACACGATAACCTAAGCGCAGCCTCGGCTCGCCTGCAGGCTATTGAGCGTGTGCAAGGTAGCGCGGAGGCAAAAGCACTTGTCGCAACAGCACCATCTGGTACGGTCCGATAAGTAGAACACCGAACGTGGGATGTCGCGGAGTGATTTTGCCTTCTCAACCTTCAGCGTTTGGTGCTCTTGTGCTTTTTGTCTAGCACAAAGCAAGCGTGAGCGGTTATAATAGTGCTAAGCAATGGATTCGACAAATAGTACAAACACAACTGGTTCGTTGACGCGCATACGCATATGGTATGCGCTCTTGCTCGTTGTGTTTGGTATATTTGCCATTCGGCTGTTTTACTTGCAAATTATCAATCATGATGCCTATGTGAAGGCGGCTCGTAGCGATCAGATTCGTGAGTATGAGGTCGACGCTGACCGCGGTACCATCTATGCGCAGCTCGGTGGCAAGGCTGTGCCACTTGTGCTCAATACTAAGCTCTTTACGGTATATGCCGACCCGAGTATGGTAAAAAAACCAACTGAGGTCGCAGCGAAGTTGGCGTCAATCCTCGACGTCAAACAGAGCGAAATTGAGGGCTTGCTAAAACTAAAAGACAAACGTTATGTCATACTCAAAAAACGCGTGACGCCAGCGGTCAGTAAGCGAGTCTTGGCGCTGAAATTGCCAGGTGTTGGGGCTCAGGAGCGTAACTACCGCACCTACCCGCAAGGTTCTTTGGCCGCGCAGGTTCTCGGCTTTGTCAACGATGACGGCGAGGGCAAATATGGGCTAGAACAGGCGCTTAATAGTGAGCTCGCTGGTCAAAAAGGGCAGTTGCGGGCAATTACTGATGTACATGGTATACCACTAGCGGCAAACACCGACAACCTCGTCAAGGAGCCGGTGGCTGGCGAAGACGTGACGCTGACCGTTGATATGGGTATGCAGGCCCAAGTCGAGCAGATTATCAAACGTGCACAGGAAAAGTTCAACTCCAAAAAAATCAGCGCTGTTGTGCTCGAAACACAAACGGGTGCGGTTAAGGCCATGGCTAACTATCCGACCTTCGACCCCGCTAACTATCAGACTGTTCAGGACGGTAATGTGTTTCAGAATGCAGCCGTTACGGAGCCAATCGAGCC
>CAYZFT010000085.1:0-2942 GCA_964477925.1 uncultured Candidatus Saccharibacteria bacterium | reverse complement strand
TCACACATCCGCAACAGGAGGTACCGATGAATGCCCAAACCAAGGTGGTCATCCGGCCGCCTGCGACCCCCGAAGAGTTCGCCGAGTACTTCGACCTGCGCTACCGGGTGTTTCGCCGGCCGCTGGGCTACCCAGAAGATTCAGTACGCGATGAGTTCGACACAGACGGCCAGAGCCGGCATTTTGCCGCCTATCTGGCAGGCACCACCGTTGGCGTTGCCCGCCTACAACGCAACACCGATGGGTTGTACTGGGTGCGATGGGTGGCGGTTGACCCCAATCAACGCATCCGTAAAATCGGCCAATCCCTGATGGGAGGAGTCGAACACGAAGCGCGACGACTACTGGCCACTCAGCTGACGCTGAATGCCCGCAATACGGCAGTCAAGTTCTACATCAAGCTGGGCTACGAAGTTGTTGGCCCGGCTCCGCCGGTTCGAGATACGGCCGGGAAGGTCGCAATCGAACAAACCAAGATGACCAAATACCTTCAGTAAAGGAATCCAATGAACCTTGCAAGACACGTCATGCAATCGTCGGCCCATGTCTGGGCTGACTCGCCCGAGCAACGGGTGCACCTGGTGCTCAAGAGTGGCCGACACAGCAACGGCTACATCAACTCCGACCCAGCCAGCGTCAGCACATCGGCCATGTGGCTGTTGGCTGGCGAGTTGGCTCACAAGTTCCTGGAAACAGCACACAACAACGGGCTGAAGTTCAATGGCTCGCCCTTCGTGGTGGCCACCCCGCCATGGGGAAGCTTCCGGCTGGCGGACTATTTCGCCATCCAACTCCAGATGCTTTTGGGTGAGGCAGCGGACATGGTGATCATCGAGAAGGACGATGCCGGCGTGTTCTACATCGACCGCGAGGGGCACCCGCAAACTCTCGATGGAGCCAATGTCGTCATCATCGAAGATGTCAGCACCACCGGCAAGAGCACCCGTGAGGTGATCGCCCTGGTGGAAAGCTACGGCGGCACAGTGGTCGCCGTAGGCTCGGTGTGGAACCGCGGTGCTGTGACTGCAGCCGATCTGTTGCTCGACGGCGAGAAAGTGGTGACCTTCACGCTCATCGATGAGCAATTGGCCGACTGGGCCGCCAAGGATTGCCCGCTCTGCACCGAAAAGGTGCCGATCGCAACCGACCTCGGGCATGGCACCAAGTTCCAAACGGAACACCCCGACTACCCCGGCGGGTTCACCACCCTCCGTGACTAGTCTTTCCCGAACTTTGGAATTTTCCAGGGTTCGGGGCAATTCAGAGTTATTGCTCTTAGATGACTGTGATTTGCCTTGACTTAACAGATAGAAACTTATACTATCTGTGCAACCTTAGCAACAAAGGAGCGAACCTTGAACTGGATAATTGGGTTGGCCGGTCTGGGCATTGGACTGATTCTTGCCTTCATCGGCGGAGTGTGGCTATTTGAGCGTTACGTAGAACGAAAGGAAAACCAGAGGCGCACAGCCTTCGATCAACGTATCCACGAACTTGTAAGTAGCAACTGGCAGAACAATACCGCCTTGCAAGAGGAAATCCTCCGTCGAATTCCAGAAGCCTACCGTGGTAACTGGGTCGATCAGGGGGCCTATGTGCGTTTGGCTGCTATTGGTGACCAAATTAGGGGGCAACGAGAGCGTGACAAGTACTTGCCCAAGCTTTTGAAACTTCACGGCAACTACCTGCAAGCCACCGATAGGGAGTCTGTTTTCAAAGCCCTGGTGGAACTGCGAAAATGCCTGCACAACCTCTCCTATGACGAGTGCAGAAGAGAATTCCGAGTGGCTACCAACCTTGGACTGGATGAGGTCGAACAGCTACTCAGAGCCATGGTGCATGAGCATGTCGAAACGCTGCTTGCCGAGGCTCGCCAGGGTTCCCGCGAGAGCTTCCAGGCTCTTGCTGTACTCAGGCATGATTGCGACCGCCACAATGGCTATCGCGACTTTGCTCCCTCGAACGAGTGGCTACCAGCCGATTGGAACGACCTGGTGGCAGTACATGTCGCCAACCCACACCTGCGCGATTTTACCAGAATGCAAGACATGCCGGTCGGCGAAGCTCGTCGTCGTGCTGCCGAAGCTCTGCGCGATCAAAACCTCACCGAGGCCAAGATTGTGCTGGCGTGGTGCAACTTCAGCTCGAAGATTCGGGTGGAGGTTGGCGATGTACTGACGGCTGATCTAGCCAAGTTCGTGGCCAGTGAGGCCAAGCGCCATACCGAAGCCCAGGGTTAAACCCCCGATGAGACCTCCGTCTTATTGGGGGTTTTGTCGTTCTCACGACATATTCTGTCCAAAACAAAATATCCCCGCACACTTATCGGGGATATTTTTGTTTTGATACTAGTAAAACTAATTCAAATTACTGGCAAGCCTCGCACTCAGCGAGCTCTTTCGGATCAATTGGGCAGGTCATTGGCTTGTCCCAATCATCGTCTTTGATTGTACTTGAAGTTTTTGCCGTTTCTGGCATAATACTCACCCTCCTTGTTTTGATTTTTTAATACGCTGGTATCTATATTACCGAAGCGTAATCAGTTTGTAAATAGTGTTTTAATAACTTTTTTTACCGCTACATATAGCGTGGTACTATTTACAGGTTACACTAGATGCATAAACTTAATATACCTGGTTTTACGAACAATTACCATACATTTTTGCTACCATATGCAATCTGTAACAAAAAGGTGGGCTTTTGGCCCACCTGTTGGCTTGATATTTATTTCAGTTTTCCGGCAACTTAGCCAAAAACAGCCGAATTGCGGAGTGCTGAACACATAAATTACTCAAAGCCATTTTTAGTGTAGCACAACAACTAAACTCATCCAAAATTATTTCTATTTCGTTTGCCTGGACACAAGCATAAGCGCTACAATAGTAATGATGGACGACACACTATTTAATCCCCTCACTTCAGATGAGATTCAAAAAGCCTGT
>CAYZFT010000084.1:2024-3158 GCA_964477925.1 uncultured Candidatus Saccharibacteria bacterium | reverse complement strand
AAATATTCCCAGTAGTTTGTTTTTGTGATTCCGATACATGGTACGTCGGGGTATTCACCGATGAATCCACTGGGAAATTTTGGTTGTTTTGACCATTTGCACTCAAAGGCAAGGGTTGTCTGGGCGGATTCTTCGACTAGATCGACCTCTTGCTTGTCGCGTGAGCGCCAATAGTAATATCTGGCATGCAATTGCTCGCGCTGGTTGTGCTTCATGCGCTCGAGTACGCAGAAGTTTTCCCACAATGCGCCGATGTCTTGCCGAAGCTCAAGTGGTCTGAAGTCGTCTATGAGGGCATTTCGCATGCCAAGGTCGTAGAAGTATATCTTACGCAAGCGCCCAATCTGAACACGTTGGTTTTTACGGTATTGTCGCTGCCGAAATACTATGAAGGCCTTTTCGAGTAGGTCTATATAGCGCATGACAGTTTCTTTACTAACCTCAAGGTTACTGGCGAGTTCGCTGTAGCTAACCTCACTACCTATCTGATGTGCGAGTAATACCAATAGCGTGTCGATGACGGTTTGGTCGTAGATTGTACCGAGCGCGAAGGCGTCGCGGTAAAGGTATTGGTTAGCGATGGTTCGTGTGCGTTCTGCGGCTGTAGCCTCATCGAGTTTCCAGAGGCCAGGGTAGCCACCGAATATCAGTAGTCGTTGCAGGTATCCGTCACCTTCAATTACTGAGGTCGAAACTTCCTTCAGAGACAAGGGGTAAAGTTGTATTTCTTGTGCGCGGCCAGTGAGTGGTTCCTTGATTTTGTTGGCAAGGTCAAGGCTCGAGCTACCAGTGAGCAGGAGCTTTTTTTGTGGCATAGTATCGTGAATGAGTTTGGCGGTGATACCAATGTTTTCGATCCGCTGAGCTTCGTCAATGACAATAAGATTGGCGTCACCGATGGCAGCCTGAAGACTGGTTAGAGGCTGGTTCTGCAGCCGAGCTATAACGGCTGGGTCGTCTGCATTTAGGTATAGTCCGTTTGGTGATTTAGCTATGATGCTACGCGCTAGGGTAGTTTTGCCGAGCTGTCTAGCACCGTAAAGTACAGTGACGAAGCCGTCGTCGAGCGATTCGAGAACCTGCTTTGTAATTGACCGATTGATCATAACGACAGTATACAATAGTGATTATCGC
>CAYZFT010000084.1:0-1924 GCA_964477925.1 uncultured Candidatus Saccharibacteria bacterium | reverse complement strand
TCGCCAGATTGCTCTAAATAGTCGAGCTCAGAATCAGGGCTGCGCCAGTAGTTTACGTTTACATTAATTTGATGACCTAGGCGGGTTTTGAGCCGTTCGACGATGCAGAAATTCTCAAAGACACCCCCGAGCTGTTGCTGGGAGGTGATGGGTATGTCGAGCTGGCCGGCCAGGGCATTGCGGATGCCGACATCATAAAAATATACCTTGCGTTTGCGGCTTGCGAGTAGCTTACGCGGGTTACTGCTTAAGGGGTGTAGCCTGAATATAACAAAGCATTGCTCGAGCAAATCGAGGTAGCGTTCTATGGTTGTGCGGCTCACTTCGAGCATGGTTGCGAGCTCGTTGTAAGACACTTCTTGGCCGGTTTGTAATGCAAGGGCGGTCAGCAGCTTGCGAAGCAACTCGGGGTTGCGCATGTCTGCCAGGGCCAGGATGTCCTTGTACAGGTATGCGTCTGTAATGCCCTGCAGGCGCTCTTTTGCCTCTGTGTCGGGGCTTAGCGTGACGGCGGGGTACATCCCGAGCTGCAGGGCGCGCTCAAAATCAAACAGCAGCTTATCTTTGGTGGCGGGGGCTAACTCTTCTGCGCTCAGTGGCAAGAGCGTAACCGACAGTGCGCGACCCGCCATCGACTCTTTGACTTTGTCTGACAGCTCAAAGCTTGAGCTACCGGTGGCGATAACCTGCGTATCGGGAAACGTATCGACCAGCAGCTTAAAAACGAGGCCGGCGTTGGCAATCGACTGAGCCTCGTCGACAAAAATAACTTTTTTGTCAGAGATGACGCGCTTGAGTGCGGCAACAGAGGGTTCAAAAAGCGCGGCTTGCGCCGGGTCGTCTACTTGATACTCAATGATGTCATTTTGGTCATAGTGCGATAGTAGGCGTTTTGCAAGGGTAGTTTTGCCGACCTGGCGCGGGCCATAGATTATAATGGCGCGGCCTTTGTTGAGGTTACTGACGAGGTACGGCTCGATTGTTCGGGGTATGTAGAGGTTTGTCATGAGGTCAGTGTACAGAAATTTAGTTAAAAAGTCAATAATAGGCATATTATTGCGTTCTAACCAGCAATAATAGGCCTATTATTGCTCTTTATGCACAAACCCGGAGATTATTTGGCTAGGTACAAACCGTAACCAGATTTACGTAGGGGGGCAGCGAGGGCGGCGAGTTGGTCGGCGGTGATGAAGCCTTGCTCGTACGCGACCTTTTCGGGGCTGCCGATGATTTGGCCGGTGCGCTTTTGCATGACGCGCACGAAGTCACTCGCATCGGTCAGGCTGTCGATGGTGCCGGTATCGAGCCAGACATCGCCCGAGGCCAGTTTTTGCACTTTGAGCTTACCGCGCTTCAGGTACTCGGCATTGACAGTCGTAATCTCTAATTCACCACGGTCGCTCGGCTTGATAGTTTTGGCAATCTCGATGACGTCGTTATCGTAGTAGTACAGCCCAACGACTGCGTAGTTTGATTTGGGCTCGGCCGGCTTTTCCTCGATAGAAATCGCGCGGTTCTGCTCGTCAAACTCCACGACGCCGTAGCGCTCGGGGTCAGAAACCTCATAGGCAAACACGATGCCACCATCAGAGTCGGTGCAGGCTTTGAGCGATGCATCGAGCTCGTTGCCATAAAAAATGTTGTCGCCGAGCACGAGAGCAACTTTGTCGTCGCCGATAAACTTTTCGCCGATAATGAATGCCTGGGCGAGTCCGTCAGGGGATGGTTGCACGGCGTACTCGAGGCGAATGCCCCACTGGCTGCCGTCACCAAGTAGTCGCTGGAAGAATGATTGTTCTTCGGGCGTGTTAATGATGAGGATGTCGCGGATGCCTGACTGCATGAGGGTGGTCAGGGGGTAATAGACCATCGGTTTATCGTAGATTGGCATGAGCTGCTTGCTAATGCCCCTCGTAATCGGCCA
>CAYZFT010000083.1:0-3187 GCA_964477925.1 uncultured Candidatus Saccharibacteria bacterium | reverse complement strand
TTGTCATGTCAATCAACTTAATACCCCGTGGTCTCTGCCACGGGGATTCTTTATTCAACAAACACAAGAAGGCACAATGACATCTCGCTTTGTTAACAAAAACACAAACACAAACCAAAAAGGCTTTAGCCATCACTTTTTACTGCCCGTATTGGCCGTACTACTCGTCGCTGGAATCGGTGGCTACGTTATGCTCCGCTCATCTTCAGCAGCAACAAATGTGAAATATAAGCGGATTTGCGGTAGTTATATTAAGCTAGGCTCAACATGGAAAACTTGTGGCACTGAATACCCAAATTTTTACAAAGGCAAATCCATTAACGCAATAGTAAAAGTGCGCATACGAAAATTGGCAGATGGTACTCGCGTGCTTGATGCCGTGTCTCAACCTAAAACCTATAAGTTTGATTCTGGGAAGACAACCGTCAAAGTCAGTTTCCGTAGTGCTTATAATAGACCAGTGGAAAATCATATCTGGTGCTCATCTACTGGCGTTGTTAAAGCCCACAAATTTTATCCTAAAACAGGTGCAAATTCGCAATCAGTAAAGTTAAAACCCGAATGGAAACGATGCGTCGTGGTGTACCCCCAGATAGTTACACAGTATGGTCCGAGGGACGGATACGTTAATAAAGTAACTACAGAATATGGCCCAGAATCTGCCATTGTACATATTACACTTTAACCACTTACGCAAATTTGGTCTGTAAAATAACGCTAAGTTGTTGCGAAAAATACGTTAGTAATTGGGCATTATGCGGTTGCGGGCAGCTACCTCTGGCGGTACACTGTATGCAAATGGCTCTTATTGAAATCAAAGACGTCAGCAAGCTGTACGGCTTCGGCGACGCTACTAGTGTAGCGCTCGAGGAAGTCGACCTTAGTATTGAGCAAGGCGAATGTGTGGCGGTGATGGGCCCGAGTGGTTGCGGCAAGAGTACCCTGATGAATATCATTGGGCTGCTCGACCATGCAACCCACGGTGAATATAGCATAAATGGCCGCCGTGCTGAGCGCATGCGTCACGCGCAGCGGGCCAAGATTCGCCGCGATAAGATTGGTTTTATCTTTCAGTCTTTTAACCTACTGCCGCGCTTAACGGCAATCGATAATGTTGCGCTGCCCCTGCTCTACCGTGGCCTGTCAACCGGCAAGCGCACCGCGCGGGCCCGCGACATGTTAGAACGGGTTGGTTTGCATGACCGAAGTTATTACTATCCTCGCCAGCTTTCGGGCGGCCAGACACAGTGCGTTGCCATCGCCCGAGCACTCGTTAATGACCCCGAGATTATTATCGCTGATGAGCCGACCGGCAATCTCGACACCGAGAGCTCACGGGTTGTTATGGAGTTACTCGCCGAGATACATGCCGCCGGTAACACGATTATTTTTGTCACGCACAACCCAGAGCTGACCCGCTATGCGACCCGCGTTGTGTATATGCAGGATGGTCAAATCATTCATGATGAGCGTAAACCGCTTGGTGTGGTTGGGCGCTATGCCCGTACTGCCACCTATGGCCCAGAGGAAAGTGACGAAGAAAGCGCCATGGCGGGCATCTCGGCGCTTATGAAAGCCCGTGACCATGACGATGACAGCTCAGACAGCAAACCCAAAACGAAGCGTCGTAAATCTACGCGACGCCGCAAACCAGCCGCCAAACGAAAGGTCGCCTCATGACAACACTGCGCAAGGGTAACGTACGGCTCGCCCTCCAAAGTCTTGGTTCAAACAAAGGGCGCAGCTTTTTGACGATGATTGGCATTATTATCGGCGTTGCTGCAGTTATTGTGGTAGTTAGCATTGGTGAGGGCGTCAAACAGCAAGTGGGCAGCCAAACAGCCAAGTTTGGCCCCGATGTGCTAGTCGTACGTGCAAGTGCGAACCGACATACGCCAGCAGTCGGTGGTTTGATTGTGGGTGGTGCGCGCTCTTTGTCGAGCGCTGATGTCGAGACAGTACGCGGCACGCCCGACGTCGCACAGGTAGTCCCGCTTGGTACTGTTATTGGTGCTGTTCAGGCTGACCATGCCATTGATGACCCGCTCATTGTTGCAACTACGGCAGATTTCTTTATCGTTGCAAAACACCCAGTTGAGTACGGCGGCTTTTTTGATAGTGAACCCGATAGTCGTACGGCGGTGCTCGGTGCCAACATTGCGCAAAAAATGTTTGATGATAACGCCCCGTTGGGCCAGAGCTTCTCGTACCGCGGCGAAAAGTTCATGGTCGCCGGCGTGTTCAAACGCTTTGCATCCCCGCCACTTTCGGTTGAGGCCGATTATAACGAAGCGATTTTCATCCCCTATAGTAGCGCGCGCAGTTTGCTCGGTACTGACCCTGAGACCTATCAGATTTTGGCCAAGGTCAAAGCCGAGGCGTCAGTCAGCACGGTGGCCAAAGCCGTCGAGGAACGGCTGGTTGCGGCCCACGGCGGCACGCACGATACGCTAGTTGAATCGGTCAAGACTGTACACAATGCTTCGGACGACACACTGCAGCTCTTGACTATGATGACCATTGGCGTGGCAATCATCGCCTTTTTGGTCGGCGGCGTGGGGATTATGAATGTCATGCTCGTGAGCGTGACGGAGCGCACCCAAGAAGTGGGCCTACGCAAGGCTATCGGCGCGACCAACCAACAGATATTGCGGCAGTTTGTCGCAGAAGCGCTCGTGCTCAGCGTGATTGGGGCGGTCATTGGTGTGGTATTGGCTCTTGTCGTTATTGGACTCATGCGATTGTACACGACGTTGCAACCGGTCCCGGTATGGCCTGTGGTTGCGCTCGTACCTCTTGTCGCCGTCGCTACGGGCGTGCTCTTTGGCACCTTCCCTGCCGCCAAAGCCGCCGCCAAAGACCCCATCGAAGCCCTCCGCCACCAATAGCAATATTCACTCTGAGCTTACCTTATGGGTACTTTCGGCCAAAACTCTCGTTTCCGTCATCCCCGCGAACGCGGAGATTCAGTCACCAAGAAACCAACTGGTCTATCTTTGTCTGTGGTTCCCGCTCTTGCAGATGACTACTTCTCCAATCATCTTTTCTTAACCAAAGAGTGACCAGATGGCGGCGAGGCCGGCGACGGCCATGAGAATGGTCGTGGCCCAACCGATGCCGGTTGTGGTAGGTTTGTTGACCCAGCGGCCCATGACTTGTTTGTTGCTACTGATGCGGACAATAAAAA
>CAYZFT010000082.1:0-3260 GCA_964477925.1 uncultured Candidatus Saccharibacteria bacterium | reverse complement strand
GGACACTTGAACAGTGTTACTTTCGAAAAAACAAGGAGGCTACTATGAGCCAGACTACCAAAACCATTAATCCTTTCGGTAAGGATCTTGTTGTCGTTGAGACTGAATTCTGCGGCCGCACATTGACCCTCGAGGTCAACCGCGTCGGTTTCCGCACCACCGCTAGCGTACTCGTACGTTACGGCGAGACCGTTGTACTCGGAACAGCTATGCTTGGTAAGCCAATCCCTGGTATGGATTACTTCCCACTTAGCATCGACTACGAAGAGAAGTTTTATGCTGCCGGCAAGATGAGCGGCAGCCGCTTTATCAAGCGCGAAGGTCGCCCAAGTGACGATGCTATCCTCATCGGCCGCCTCATCGACCGCCCAATCCGCCCGCTGTTTCCTAAGGGTTACCGCAATGAGCTGCAAGGTGTTGCGTCAGTCCTCAGCATGGATCCAACATTCCGCCCCGATATGATTGCGATGATTGCGATGAGCACTGCTTTTATGCTGACCGGCGCACCTTTTGACGGCCCTGTAGCAGGCGTGCGTGTTGGTATTGACGAAAACGGTGAATACAAAGCATTCATGAGCGCTGAAGCACTCAACGCTAGTAAGCTCGACCTCGTCGTAGCCACCCGTGAAACAGGCATCATGATGGTGGAGGCCGGTGCTAACGAGGCCACCGAAGAAGAAGTGCTCAAAGCGCTCGCCTTTGCCGAGGAAGCCATCAAACCAGCATTGGCCGCTCAGGTAGAGCTTGCCGCCAAAGTTGGCGTCACTGCCCAAGAATACGAGCTAATCTTGCCTAACGAAGACATCCAAGAAGCCGTTTTTGACTGGGTCGAAGGCAAACTGGGCGCCGCACTGCGCGCACCATACCCTGAGCGCAACGAGTTGGTTGGCGTACTTAAAGAGCAAATGCACGGCTTTTTTGCTGAGCAGATTGGCGAAGATGAGTACAAAGCACAGCGCGGTGAATATGCCGATGCACTCGAGATGGCGCTGCACAAAGACGTGCGTCGTGGAATTGTCGAAGAGGGTATTCGCCCCGACGGCCGTAAGCTGACCGATATCCGTACTCTGAGCAGCGAAGTCGGCTTCTTACCACGTGCTCACGGTTCAAGCCTGTTCACGCGCGGTATGACGCAGGGCATGAATATCATCACACTGGCCCCCTTAAGCTATGTACAGCTCGTCGACACTATGGAGAAAAACGAAGAGCGTCGCTACATGCACCACTACAATGCGCCGGGCTACACCGTTGGTGAAGTCCGTCGCCTCGGTAGCCCCGGCCGCCGCGAAATCGGCCACGGCTACTTGGCAGAGCGCGCCCTAATGGCTGTGCTCCCAAGTGAAGCAGAGTTCCCATACGCCATTCGAAGCGTCACCGAAATCATGAGCCAGAACGGTTCAACCAGCATGGCAGCAACCTGCTCAAGCTGTTTGGCACTAATGGACGCCGGCGTGCCACTCAAAGCAGCCGTCAGCGGTATCGCTATGGGACTCATGGTCGACGGCGACAAATTCTACGTGCTCAGTGACATCGCTGACGCCGAAGACTTTGCCGGCGACATGGACTTTAAGGTTACCGGTACAAGCAAGGGCATCACCGCACTGCAGATGGACATGAAAGTACATGGCTTGCCAGTTTCGACACTCGCCAAGGCGCTTGAGCAGGGCAAAGAAGGCCGAGCCTTCATTCTCGCGCACATGCTCGAGACGATGCCCGAGCCACGTAAAGAAATGAGCCCATACGCACCACGCGTCGAGAGCATCATGATTAACCCTGACAAAATCCGCGAGATCATCGGCAAGGGTGGCGAGACAATCCAGAAGATTACTGGCGAAACTGGCACCGAGATTGACATCAAAGACGACGGTACGGTTATGATCGCGAGCCCAGACAAAGACAAGATCGAAGCTGCAAAACAGTGGATCTTGAGCATCGTCGAAGACCCCGAAGTTGGCAAAATATACGTCGACAAGCCAGTCGTCAGCGTCCTAGACTTTGGCGCATTCGTACAGATTATGCCCGGCAAAGATGGCCTCGTGCACGTCAGCGAAATGAGCGAAGAGCGCGTCAACAAGCCAAGTGATGTTGTTAAAGAGGGCGACCTCGTGACGGTCAAGCTTGTTGCCATCGATGACCGCGGTCGCTTGCAACTGAGCATGAAAGCCGCCCAGAGAGAGCTAAAGAAATAAATTGGCAATTCGGCAATGTACCATTGGCTATGAATATGCAATTCTCAATTAGCATTTAGGAAAATAATGGCAAACCAGAAAAGCACCGAGGTAATACAAGACATGATACAGCTCAGCGCTGATGTGATTGTGTTTTGCCAGGGCACATCATTGCCGAAGTCGGTTATTGACCAGGTAATCCGCTCGGTTACGAGTATTGGCGCGAACTTTACCGAAGCACAGGATGCGTCATCGAAAAAAGATTTCTTAAGCAAGATATACATTGCTAAAAAGGAAGCGGCCGAAACTCGTTATTGGCTGGCTATTATTGAAAAGCTGGTTGGCCAGAGTGCTGTACTCTTGGACCTATCTGATAGAACTCAAAAGTTTGTGATGATGCTGCAAAAAATTGTAAATAGTTGCAAAGAGAGTAATAGCAAATCGCCAATTGTTCATTCAATGCGAAAGGTAAACAGCTAATGGCTAATCAGAAACAAGCATTGCTTGATGAGCTCAAGCGCGAGATTACGGCGTCCGATGTCACGCCAGAGCTGAAAGCTCAGGCGACACAGTTAGTGTTTGGTGCCGGTAACCCTGATGCAGACATTGTTTTCATTGGGGAGGCGCCGGGTAAAAAAGAAGACGAGACTGGCGAGCCATTTGTTGGTGCAGCAGGGAAGTTCCTTAATGAAATGCTGGCTAGTATCGGCATGGAGCGATCGGACATTTACATTACTAACATCGTGAAGTACCGTCCGCCTAACAACCGAGACCCATTGCCCGAAGAGAAAAAGGCGTTTCTGCCCTATCTGCAGGCACAGCTCGAGATCATCCAACCCAAAGTGGTGGTGACACTGGGGCGACACAGTGGGAGTTGTTTTTTGCCTGACCTGCACATTAGTAATGACCACGGGGAACCAAAGCGTATTAAGCTGCAGTTTCATGACGACAAGGCTAAAAGTTTTGCCATCGTGATACTGCCGCTCTATCATCCGGCGGCGGCACTGTATAACGGAGGGATGCGTCAGACTTTGATTGACGATTTTGCGCTAATACCCGAAATTATCAAGAAAATTAATGAGACTTAAGATT
>CAYZFT010000081.1:0-3265 GCA_964477925.1 uncultured Candidatus Saccharibacteria bacterium | reverse complement strand
AGGCGCAGCGTACGTATCCATGAGGTACAATAGATGTATGAATCAAACAAACGTAACCATACTAACACTTGTCGGCATGACGGGTGCTGGCAAAAGCTCATGCGTGGCCCACCTTGAGCAAAAGGGCTGGCCGAGCGTATATTTCGGCGGTATCACCATCGATGAAGTCAAAAACCGCGGGCTAGAAGTAAACGAAGCGAACGAAAAGCTGGTGCGCGAAGATCTTCGTGCGACCGAAGGCGCCGGGGTCATTGCGAAACGAATCATACCCAAAATTGACGCACTGGTCGCCCAGGGCCACCGCATCATCATTGCCGATGGGCTGTACAGCTGGACTGAGTACAAAATTTTCAAAGACCGCTACGGTGATGCTGCTGTCGTTATCGCCATAGCCACCGCCCGGCATCTGCGACACGAGCGCCTCGCTCGTCGACCCGTACGCCCCCTAACAGACGAGCAAGCAACCGCCCGCGAATACGCCGAGATTGAAAACATCGAAAAGGGTGGTCCAATCGCCAACGCCGATTACACAATCACTAACGACACGACCGAAGACGCCTTGCTTACGCAACTCGATGCCCTTGTTGCCGCACGTGGCCTTGTATAACCCCAGTTCGACATAAAAACCTGCGCATCGTCTGACTCGTCGCCAGAAGCGCTGTGTCAGCAGCGCCTTTAGGGGCGACCGAGCTCGGCTGTTATGTCGAGCTCAGGTTTGTACAGGGCACAATCCCTGCTAATCGGCGAGCTTGTCGTAGGCGAATTCGGCAAGTCTGTGTGCGACCGTCAGACATACAACAACGAGCATTAGGCTAAAGAAGCCGCTGAACTCGACTGAGTCGCCAAATAACAGATCAAGCACCGCTAAAAAAACAAATTTTGACGAGAATAGGATAAACCAAATACTCAGCACGAAACCAGTTTTGCGCAGTTTAGTATCACGCACTCCAAAACCACGTTTGACCCTGCCCTTCAGCGCAAACGTTGCGTACGTCAGCACTTGCAAAACAAACGCTGCCGCAAACACAAGTGAGAACGACGTTATGCGCAGTAAGTCTGTGTAATCATCAAAAAAACCCAGCACAACTGTGTAGAGTAGCGTGCCGACAAACATCGCTCGAAACAGTTCCTGTTTTTTACTCTCTTGAATGGTAGCTGGCATAGGCTCAGTATACTCCCATTGAACGATAGGGGTTATTTGGCATCGTTGTTGGCATCGGCGTTTCGTTGCTTCGCTGTCTTTTTAAACTGCCTACGACCAATAGCGTTCTGCAAGAACAAATTGGCAAGCGTCGCGATGATACCTACTCCTATTAACACATAAAACATCGTAAAGAGCTTGCCAACATCGGTGACAGGTGTGATATCGCCGTACCCAATCGTCGTCAGCGTGATAGTACAAAAATAGAACGCGTCAACCCAACGTAAGTCTTCGACGTAGTGGTAGAACCCAGCTCCCACAACTAAGACAACAAGCGCCACCGCCGCGGTAATACGAAATTTCGTGTGTATCGCAAGGTAATGCCTACGTACATCCTCATCTGAATCATTTTCTTGTAGCACGTCAAACCTCCCCGCCTTAAGTGGCAGCCATAGAGTACAGGTTAGAAGCTTAGAGCCCTAGAATTTGCTGTTTTTTGGCATCAAACTCGGCTTGGGTCAAAATGCCCTGCTCTTTGAGCTGTGCAAGCTGTTGAAGTTGCGCAATCTGATTATCGGTGTCAATGCCCACGGCCGGAGCAACCGGAGCTGCTGCTTGTTGTGTCTGAACTGCATCCTGCTGAGCGTATTTGACCTGCTGCCGATGCGTGACGGCATTTGCGGTACCGACAATAGCTGCGGTGCGGGCCATTCCTCGTAATAAACCTGGCATAATTATTCTCCTCCTTCGTTAAGTTCTTCGGCTGCATCGGGGTGAATGCGGCCATCGGCGATTAAATACCCACCAGCATCGGCAATCGCTTTTTTGAGTGGCTTCGCCCACAGGTGCTCGATGACGAGCAGTCCAGCAGCAGTGTTTGGCTCGAGTAGGTCTGCTACCTCGGCAATATCACTCGTATCGACGAGTTCATTATGCAGCGGATGCTCCTCGACAAAATGCAAAAGGTACTCATCGCCAAGGTCGGCAATGTTCAGTGAGGTCACGACCCCGTCGGTATCTTTTGCTACAACCGATAGAGCCACGAGCTCTATGACGCCGCTCTCGACCGCCGTACCAATCTCGCGCAAAATACTGCCATCAAACTTATTACCATTAAAGCCTACAATGACATAGTCTATAGGTCCGTGCATTATAACTCCTCTCAACTCTTACGTTACCCCTCTACTGTATCACACCTAACAAATTTGAAACTGTATGTAAGATGACAGATTAGATACTTCATATGAGCACGGTCGAGATTCCTCTTTGTCACTACAGTGTGATGCCGAAGGCTGCAGCGAACTCAACATAGCTAGCCAGGATAATATCGGGGGCGGGGTCATGAGACAAGAGAGCATCGGCTGTATAGCGAGAAGTGATTGCCGCGGCGTATAGCCCCGCACCCTTTGCCGATGTAATGCCCTTCGGGTCGTCCTCGAACGCAACGACACGACCCCGATTGTAATCTGGCAGGCCAAGCGTCTTAAACGCAAGGTCAAACGCCTCAGGGTCGGGCTTAGCCCGCGTAACATGCTGCTTGGATATGATACGCTCTGGCAAAAAGTAATCATCTAGGCCTGTCATCTCTAAAAACGTCTCAACATTGCTCAGTTGGGCACTACTTGCAATAGCAATATGACCGTCGGTCAACACATACACGGCTTTGACAAATTCAATGGCCATAGGGAGCGGTGTGCCAAACTCACGAAGGACTGGGTCGTACAACGCGTGTTTGCGTGATGCTATTTCCATGAGCAGTGGGTCCGAATGATTAATAATCTCGCTTTTGACAAGACCAAGCTCGTAAAAAATCTGCCAAATACTACCCTCAATAGTGTGCTCTTTGGAACGCCTTATGACATCACGATTGAGCTCGCGGTCAACAGTAGCAAGCGTAGCGATACCATGCTCTTTGCCAACCTCACGAAGTGCCCGTAGTCTCGCCTGCTCATGCAAACCAAGGTCAGATGCTGGTGGGTAATTGTCGAGCAGCGTGTCGTCGACGTCAAATATAACACCCGACGGCACAAACCCAACCCCTCCTGTTACTCCTGCCGCTTTAACCTGTTTCATTGCTCTGCCTCCTTGTCATGCTGAACTTGTTTCAGCATCCCATCATCGCTA
>CAYZFT010000080.1:0-3407 GCA_964477925.1 uncultured Candidatus Saccharibacteria bacterium | reverse complement strand
GCCACCAACGAAGCTTGATTTACTTACTGGAGTCGTTTGATTTCACACAATGGGCATATCACTAAGATTTGAGTATGCGCTTGCACGCCATGACATATACTTGCGGTTAGACATACCCCCGTGCAATACTGTTTGCATGATGAAACACTCCAAGCAGGCGAGCATAATCGCTGGTTATTTTAATAAAACAGTATCCAACATCCCCGATGGGGTTGACTACGGCGCGGTTGAAGAACGCCTGCCAGTTACGATTGCCATGGCATTTGAAGCTGGAGCTATTGCTTTACCCGTTTACCAAAAAGCAAGACAGGGCAAGGGGGGGCTTGGCCTGACAGACAAAAGTGACCGAGCCGATGGCTACTCTAGCCCCTTAACCGTTGCGGATACGAGAGTGCACGAACGCACGCTGGAAATGTACACTGCACTGTTTCCGCACGATAAGTTCGAGGGTGAAGAGAGCAAACACAACGATAAAACCGGCAAAATCACACTGGTACAAGATGAAATTGATGGTACTCAAAATTTTTCTGTTGGGTACGGTAGTTTTTCATACGTCAATGCACTCTATGCAAAAAACGACATTACCGATGAGGACCAGCACCTAACATCGCTCGTTTACGACCCATTGCACGGGGTACTTTTTATGGCAGTAGTGGGCAAGGGCGCATACCGTTTTGACCTATCGCAAAACCACGAAATCATACACAGTCGACCCGTACAGGTCGCAAACCTCGATGTTCGTAGTGCGAAAACCCCACCGTACATACTGATGGATACAATGGGGCTCGGTGAAGACCCAGTACTGCGCCGTGTGTTGCAAAAGCTTGGCTATAAGGTAGAACCACTGTCGGGTTCTGGACTTAAAGTGGCCGTCGTTGCGTCAGAGAGTATAGTTTGTGGGGTTTTCCGTTCGCAGCGGGGCAATCCTGACCCATGGGATATCGCTGCAGCTTCGTTGCTCGTTACCGAGGGGATGGTCACCAAGAAAGATTGGGGACAAAATCGAGGCAAAGCAACGTCGCTTTCGGGTGGGACAATACTTGACTCTGACCGCAATTTCTACGAGGGCTATGCCATAGGCGCGCCTCTTGCGCACGCCCATATGGTGACCGCAAACAATCTGATAGAAGCAGCTTTGAAGACTAAAGCTACAACACAGAATGACATGACCCCCAAACAGTGGGACGAGCTTGCCGAGCAAATTGCCGCCGATGTGCGCGAACAGTGTCTTTAGGCCCTCTCTAGCAGACAAAACATGCGACGCTTGGTATACTGTGTCTAAGTGGATGATTGTTATGGTGAAGGTTGAAACAAAGTAAGATGGCTATTATACAAGAGATATTTTTTGCCTTATGGTTTTTCCTGCCTGCAGGTATCGCCAACATGATGCCGATTTTTTCGGCTCGCTGGCCATACTTTCGAGATATGGAATGGCCGATGGATTTTGGGTTGAGTTTTCGCGGCAAACGTATTTTTGGCTCGCACAAGACGTGGCGCGGGCTCATAACCGGCATAGTTTTCGCGACGTTCGTGTTATGGCTGCAGCAGTTGGCCGTACAACATAGCAGCGGTCTTGCAAGCTGGACGTCAGATGTTGACTACGCAACACTGCCGGTGCTCATCGTGGGGCCACTTTTTGGTTTTGGCGCACTGATGGGTGATGCTATAGAGAGCTTTTTTAAACGTCAAATTGGCATACCGCCAGGTGAGAGCTGGTTCCCGTTTGACCAGACTGATTACATCATTGGTGGGGCACTGGCCACGATGGCGTTTGTAACCCTCTCGTTTTGGCAGTATGTGCTGCTCATCGTAATCTGGTTTGGCCTGCACATCATCTCGACGTTCATTGGTTATCTCCTCGGCCTCAAAGACAAACCCATTTAGTTTCGAGTTGAAAGTTTATAAAGTTTGAAAGGGAAGGTCTGGTTTAGTTTTGGGTGTTTGAATCTTGAGCAGTAAGAAGTTGCGGCACAAGGTAAATGTGCGGAAAATAAATACGTATAAAACTATATTGACAAAATGGTTATGTTTTGCTATTATACTCTTGTTAGTTTAAAACAAATATGCAGAAACAAATCATGAAAACCGTAAATCGCATTAGCCACCTACATCTCCACCTGGGGATACAGATAGCTATCGCCGCCATCGTCATTACCGCGTTGCACACCAGCGCTGATATGGTGTACGCGATGTACGGTGTGAACCCGGGATACGCCGAAGCAGGCGAACACACCATGCGTGAAGCGCGCCAATACGAAACACATGTTGGACATGCACAAATAAGCACGGCTCGCCGCTCATACGTAGGCGGGGCATAATGGGCAACCTATTCGACATATCAAGCGGTAAGCCTGTGGACCCATCAGAGACACAGCGCGCGGGGTTAGGAAAACATCTTTCAGACAAAATGCCAGGCTTATTGTCTGGGTCGCTTGGGGACATCGGAATACGGTATGATAGGCTTTCAAGCGCACAAAAAGCAGGAACCTTACTTGGTGTGTTAGCTGTGCTTGGTAATGGTCTATTTGTAGGCGCAAAAGCAGTCGAAAGTGCTTTTGATCTATCCGGCAATGAGGTAGCGGCATACCAAGAGCACCGTGTCGTTGGCCCACACACATTAGTATCGTTTCCAAATACGAGCAATGATAGGAATATTTGGGGTTATCCAACGATTGACATTGACAACCCAGCTTTCGGTCGGGTGCCCGAAGGAGCTGAGGTTGTATGCGCACCTGTCATAGATGACATGGCGTTTGTTCAGAAACAAGATGGCAGCAAGGGCTTCGTCAGCTTTGACCCCGAGAAGGTCACTGATAACCCAGAAGGCTGCCCTGGTAGTGCAACTGTCATATTTGACTCTAATAAAAATCAGTATAGTCTTGTCGACGCGAATGGTGCACGAGTAAACTTCCCAGTTGGTGAAATACGGGAGAGGTAAACTAGTGTCCTCAAGCTAATGCAGAATGAGATAGCGCTAGATGTGTGGAAAAGTGTGAGGGCGGGGCGCTAGGCTGTGGAAAAGTGGTGTGAATAACACCACTTTTTATCTATTTTAGTATTGTAGTGGGTGAAAGTGGGTAGTACACTGATGTCAGTGGGTAAAAGTAGGTAGCCCATCCAAAAGGCACCTTGCGAAAAAATAAAACAAAAACCACTGTAACTTAAAAGATTAACCCAAATGACACAGGTGGACTATTTTCAGCGAAAACTCGATGACAAACGGCGGTTAACAATACCGACCGAGCTTCGTGACACATTCGCTGATGGCGCAGTTATCACCCGTGGCTTTGGCAAATATCTGCACCTGTACCCGAAAGGCGTATGGGAAAACTTGGTCGAACCGCGGCTCGAAGGCGATATACTCGACGAGCGAACGGCAGACCTGAACGTGCAGTTCCGCATGGGCA
>CAYZFT010000079.1:0-3407 GCA_964477925.1 uncultured Candidatus Saccharibacteria bacterium | reverse complement strand
GTAATCTACCCGGCCAAGAAAGCCTCTACGCACAGCTGCAGCGGTATGGCTATATTGTGGTCCTCAAACCAACAACAACCTATAAAGACAGCGATGGCGCAATAAAAGTTAAGGGCAATGTTGATACCGATTTAGTGCTATATGCCGCCGCAAAAGAAATCGATAACTACGACGGGGCGGTCATAGTTACGGGCGATGGTGATTTTTTGAGCTTGTGTGAGTTCTTGGACGAAAAGGGTAAGCTGGGCAAGGTCATCATCCCAAATAAGCTTCGTTTTTCACAGCTACTAACAAAGTACTCCGAACGTTTTGATTTTGTCTCTCCCAACAGGAGTAAATTGGAACGAACGCAAATAAAAAAGACGAGTATGGGCTTGCAGGACGCACACTACAAGGTAACTCGTCATGGTGATGACTCCAATGTAGCAAAAAATCGCAAAAAAAGCAAGGCAAAAGAGCCACCCAAAAGAGTACCTAAGCGTGAACGGTCGGACAAATCATGAGACTACGCAATTACCAACAAGATGTCCTCGCCGAGCTCAGCAACTACCTGGGCAAGCTCAAGGTGCGAAAAGACAAGTTCGAGATAGTCAAAGCAGCCGATGCCGAGAGTGCCAACAGTGTTAACTACCCCGCTCTGGCTTGGGCAGATACAGGTCGCAGTGGTTATGTGCCAGTGCACACTGACATTGGCGAACCATTGGCAAATGTGTGGCTCAAGATCCCGACTGGTGGCGGCAAGACGCTACTCGCCTGCCACAGCATCAGTGCCATAAACCAGCAGTTTCTTGGCAAACAACATGGTTTGGTGCTGTGGGTGGTACCAAGCAAGCAGATTTACCGCCAGACACTTGCGAGTTTGCAAGACCGTCAGCACCCGTACCGTCAGGCGCTCGATATCGCCACGGCAGGCCGCGTTACAGTCATCGAAAAAGACAGCAAGTTTACACTCGACGACATCGCGACGCACCTGGTGATACTCATCGTCATCAACCAATCGCTGATGATTCGCAACAAAGAAGGCCGCAAAGTTTTTCGTGACAACACCGGCTACGTCAGCTTTTTCCCGCCCGAAGACGCCTATGCCGACCACGAAGCGCTGCTCGAGAAATACACCAACCTTGATTACTTTGAGCCAGATTACGGCGTGGGCGGCAAGGTTGTCAAGACATCTCTTGGCAATGTCCTGCGCGTGTCGCGACCAATCGTCATTGTCGACGAAGGTCAAAAGGCGATGAGCCCGCTAGCTCGCGAGACGCTGTTGGGTTTTAACCCGCTCTTTATGCTCGAGCTCTCGGCGACGCCACCGCACGAGGTCAACACACTCGTCAATGTCTCGGGCGCGGCACTCAACGAAGAAGAGATGATAAAACTCGACCTCAACATCGTCAACCGCAATGCCGTCCACTGGAAAGACACCGTTGCAGCCGCGCGCGATTTCCGCGACCAACTCGAAAAATCTGCCGAGGAGTACCGCCAAAACACCAGCCGCTACATACGGCCAATCATGCTCGTGCAGGTTGAAGCAACCGGCAAGGACCAGCACGGCAAGGGCAAAATTCACGCTGATGATGTCGTCGAGTACCTACACAAGACACTCGGCGTGCCAGAACGTGAAATAGCTATAAAAAGCAGCGAAAAAGATGAGCTTATCGAGCACGAAGACTTATTGGCCGAGCATTGCCCCATACGCTACATCATCACAAAACAAGCGCTGCAAGAGGGCTGGGATTGTAGCTTTGCCTATGTACTATGTGCGCTCGGCAACAACCAAAGCGAGACAGCGCTGACACAGTTAGTTGGGCGCATACTGCGGCAACCATATGCCGCCAAAACGGGGGTCAAACTGCTCGACGAAAGCTACGTCTACGCCTACCAGCAAGACACGCAAGCCCTGGTGGCGACCGTCCAAAACGGGCTTAAAAGTGAGGGTCTGGGCGACTTGGCTGGGCACCTACGCTTTAGTGACGGCAGCGAAGTCGTAGAGGCCGAAGAAGAGCTCGCCGCCGAGGTACGACCAGAGTTCAAGCAGGGCGTGACCAACGTGTACTTGCCTATTTTTGGCGTACTTGACGGCGGCACGTGGCGCGAGCTCAACCATGAGCAAGACATTTTAGTGCATGTCGATTTTGAACAGGTTAACTTGAGTAATCTCGATGCGGTACCACTGGCAAACAAAGAGGTTGATGATGACCTGTTCCGCGTCGGTTACGGCGAGGACAAAAACATCCGCGCCGTGCAAGTTGGTGAGCTGAACTATGAGAGTGAGCTTGATGTAGCCGAAATGACGCGGCGCATCATCGACCTCGTACCAAACGCATGGATTGCCTATGAACTCATGAAAAAGGGTGTTGGCTCGTTTGTCTCGCGCTATGGTACAGAAGTAACTGCGGGTTACACCGCCTATGTCGTCGAGGAAGTCAAAAAAGTCATCCGAGCAGAAGTCGACCGTTTGGCCCGTAGGGTTTTTGAAGCTCGACTGGCCGATGGTTCTATACGATTTTACGTGATTAAACAATCTCGCACCAAGATTGGCGCATCAATGCGCTTTCGCTACGGTGTGCTCAACAAAAAGTCCGGCTTACCACTTAAAAAATCGCTCTATGACAAAACACCTGCAAATGCGAATGAGTACGAAAAACAAGTCGCCTACTACATGGATGAGCAAGCAAATGTGCTGTGGTGGTACCGCAATATCGCCAAGGCGCAGTACGGCATAAAGGGCTGGAAAAACCAGACTGTGTACCCTGACTTTGTGGCGGCTTCGGGCAACACCGAGTCTGCTGCGAAGCTGTATGTTCTGGAAACGAAGGGTGACCAGCTTATGGGTAACCTCGACACTCGATACAAAGAAGATTTGTTTGCAGCGTGCAACAAGTACGCCAAGGAGATTGCCGCCGATGAGCTTTTCTCAAACATACCTGCCTTGCATTTCGAGATAGTCCAACAATCTACCTGGCGCCAACAACTCGAGCGGCTGTTTACATAGGTCCGCTGCGTGCGCGAAGTTACCGATGAGCGTGTTTGCGCTAGGTCTAACCTAGCGCAGGATGCTAGCGAGTCGTGATGACAACTTTGCCCTGCACGGTGCCACTCTCTCGTGCTTCAAATGCTTGTTGTATGTCTGCGAGCGGGAAAACTCGGCCTACGCGTGGCGTTACTACGCCAGCCTCGACCAACGCTCGTAGCTCGTCGAGCATTGCCGTTGTAACTTGAGTTCCTTGTGATACCACAGTTACGCCAAGCTCGGTAGCCTTTGCCTCATCAGCCTGAGCTATCATCGATACAGCCACGCCACCACGCTTTAGGACGGTAAGCGATTTGTTAAAATCATCGCCACCCACAGTGTCAAAAACAGCATCATACTCTTTAAGGGTTGCGGCAAAATCCTGTGACTTGTAGTCAAT
>CAYZFT010000078.1:0-3461 GCA_964477925.1 uncultured Candidatus Saccharibacteria bacterium | reverse complement strand
GCTTGTGTTTTGTCAATGTTGTTTTATAGTTTTGTGGTTTGGCAGTGGGGACAGAGGTGGGTGCCGCGGCCTGCGACGCGGATTTTGATAATGGTCGTGCCGCAGCGCGGGCATGGCTCGCCCTCACGCCTAAAGACACGGGCAAAGTCGATGTAGCTACCCCGTTTGCCCTCGGCATTGACGTAGTTTTTATCTGTTGAGCCGCCCTTTTCTATGCTGAGGTTCATGACGTATTTAATTTCGTTGGTAAGCAACCCAATCTTTGCATTTGAGATATCTTTCACAAGTGTTGCAGGGTGGATTTTGGCACCCCACAGTGACTCGTCGGCATAGATGTTTCCGACGCCCGCTAAGACAGTTTGGTCCAAAATTGCGGCTTTTATCGTCGTGTTCTTGCGCCGTTGCAGGCGCTCAAAGAGGACCTTGCCGGTGAAGCTGTCCTCAAGCGGTTCGGGGCCGACCTTTTTCATAAAATCTATCTCGGGGACCATAACAGTCGGCATCAGCCGCATCCAGCCAAACTTGCGTTGGTCGTTAAAGTACAGGTGCGAACCGTCTTCGAAGGCAATGGTGACTCGGGTGCTTTTATCGGGCAGCTCGCCAATTAGGCTGTCGCTGGGGTGCCCCGCCCCGAACCTATCTTCGGTCTTGTCATTCTGAGGCGCTGCCGAAGAATCTTTTTTTAAGAAGTTTTCTCCTTCGCTGTACAGCGAATCGGTCGAAATGACAGCGGCAGGGCTCGTGTCACTATTTTCGTAGTTCCCGACCTGATTGGGGCTCCACTTTACATCCCCGCTAACTACAGCCGCTGATTTCTTATTACTGAATCTCCCCCGCTGTACAGCGGGTTGCGAGGATGACGGCTGCATAGGGGCCACAAAAACGAGTTGGCCGGTCATTTTTAGGTGAATGACAAGCGTGTATGCACTAGAAAGGTCAATCATGAGCACCTTGGCGCGTCGGCGAACCGCCACAACCGTAGCACCGATTAGAAACCGCTTTACTTCTGCAGGAGGGTTGGGGAATGATTTGTCGGTGTCATGCATCACTGCCCTGACCGCACGATGAACAATCAGGCTTTCTAGACCTATGCGGATAGTCTCGACCTCTGGTAGCTCTGGCATACACCCATAATAGACCACGCACCTGTGCTCATACAACCAACTACCGATGTACAGACCTAAATATTTTCGGCGATAGCAGATATTTTTTATCGTAGTTTGGCTTTTGATGCAGACACACAACGCACTATACTAGAAATATGGATGGAATTGCCGACATATTGAGCCGCAAAGATTTTGATGTGCCACCCGAGGTTGAGGCCATTAAGACATACGTACGTCGTCACTACGACGCCGAAGTCACTGTGACCGTGCAGCAACGCGGGTTTGTGGTAAGTGCACGCAGTGCTGGCCTGATTGGCACGCTACGGCTCAATGCCCCTAAACTCCAGAAAGCTGCCAACACCGATAAGCCCATCACCTTCCGCATCGGCTAACTCTTGTGCTCAAGGTCTAACCTAGCAAAAACGAACGATAAATCCTGTAATTTCACAAGAAATCTCAGCTGTTTTCGCTAGGTTAGACCTTGAGCGCCTTAGCAAGTTCACGTTTGAACTGCGCAAAATTTGTGTACAAGATTGTCTGCATTCCAACAGAGATAGCACCGTCGCAAAACAGTGTCCGGTCGTCAATAAAAACACACTCATCGCAGCGCACGCCCAGGCTATCTGCCACCCACTGATACGCTTCTGGCTCGGGCTTCGCATAGCCAATGTCACCCGAGGCAACGACAACATCAAAATGCTGCTCGAGCTCGTCCGGTTCGAACCGTTTACGCAAGCTGCTGCCCGCGATATTGCTGAGCATCGCTGTTTTATACTGACTTCGGAGTGTTTGAATATAGGTCATGAGCACTCGGTTTTTGGCCTCACCTGCCGCCACCATTGCCCGCAGTTCTGACGATGTTATGCCAAGTATAGCGGCGATTCGCTCATTTGACTCGGTCGGCTCAATAAGCCCGCGGCTGTTTGCGGCAACAATATCGCTAATCTCCCGTACGGCTGCAGCGTCTCGCGCACCGGCCTTGTCACGAATCGCCTGTAACGCGTCTGTTATAAGCACACCAAAACAGTCAAAAATGATTGCCCGTATCATGCCTGCAGCAACCTTGTGATATCCTGCTTGGCTTGTTCGGTAGAGCTATAAAGCACGGTCTTCATGCCCAAAGTAGCCGCAATATCAAGGTGACGTTGCTGATCGTCAATCATAATACATTCGCTAGGCTGCACACCTAACTGCTCGCATATGAGCGTGAACATAGTGGGGTCTGGTTTGGCCAAACCAACAAAAACCGACATCATGCTGCAGTCAAACAGCTCCTGTTGCTCGGCCGTGAATATCCCAGGCAAGACATCGCTACTGGCATTGCTGAGAAGCCCGATTTTATATTTACCATGTAGTTGCTCTTTGACAAACTCCAATAGCTCGATATTCGCTTGTGTGTGCTCAAACTGGTAACGTACCGTCGCTGCCGTCTCGCCCGTCGCTGCCGCAATAGCCGTAGTGAATTCACCATCAGTGGCCTCACCTGCGTCAACCTTATGCCCTAGTAGGCGTAGTGGCTCCCACAGTTCCCAGCGACCATCAAAATGCCGCTGTTTGAAGTCCTGCCAGCCGTTCAGCCCTAGCACACCATATAAATCAAAAATAATTGCTCTCACCTGCATACTGCCGATATTGTACCACCGCTCGCACTCAACTTGGTTTGTCGCGTGGAGTAAACCATGCACAATACATGGCCTAATACGGTGAGAGGTCGGTTGCCTTTAAGATAGCCGACATGCTCTCTTCTGGAACTTGTTGAGCAAATAATTGCTGTACTAATGAACGATTCCCGTTGAAATTACCGCTACCGCAGCTAGTCGTCCATGCGCGCATAGTTGTCTGGCTGCCTTTTTCGAGTGTGTAAATATAACGATTATGCAGCGGGCATGAGCCCCGCTCATCGGTGCTCACAGATTTACTGACTGGCGCATCAAACTGTGCCTTGTCAAGTGATTTTAAGAAATTAGCGTAGCTTGTGCTGTTGTTGGGGAATGAATACTGCTGCACGACCTGCTCGCCGTAACCACGCATCAACTCGATTTTGGCTTGGGCACGACCAACGCTGATACGCAGCGATTCATGCTCGCTATCTGCCTGAACGGGCCCGTCGATGTACACAGCCGCTATGGTATCGGTGTCGGCATATGACACAAGCTGAGCTAGGGGTTGAGTGGTAGTGGTGCCAGTAGTCGGATTGTTAGAAAAAACTTTGTTAAAAAGCAACACAAACAACCAGACTAGCCCAATGGCAAGGAGTATATAGATGATAGTTCGTGCTGCTTTCATTGCCAAATGTCTCCAGTAATATGATATTACCACATTTGTCAACAGGCTGCAAGGCGCAGCGTACGTATC
>CAYZFT010000077.1:0-3501 GCA_964477925.1 uncultured Candidatus Saccharibacteria bacterium | reverse complement strand
CTCTGGGAGACCGGTTGCCCTAGCCAGCGCATTGCTGCGCTCGGCGACCAAGGCGAATCCCTCTCTCTCCCAACAAGCCACATTCAATTCCCGTCATTCCCATGAAAATGGGGATCCGCGTTCGCGGGAATGACGAATTGGAGTTTAGACAAAGACTGTGCTTTTCCGTCTAATTCGGCTGCGCAAACACCAATGCATCAACTCGCTTGGCGCCAGCTTTTCGAAGTACTTGAGCGGCTGATTCTAAGGTAGCGCCAGTCGTGCAAACATCATCTATAAGTAATATGTGAACGCCTTGAATGCGGTCGGTATGGATTGCGCGGAAGGCATCCTTGAGGTGAGCAACGCGCTCAGCCCGACCTGCACCAACTTGATGGGCTTGGCCCAGTCGCGCTAGTAAACGGGCATAGGGAAGGTGATGCTTGCGTGCAAGCTGGCGTGCCAGCACGGTTGCTTGGTCATAGCCACGTTGGCGTGCTCGACTTGTCGCCGTAGGAACAGGTACCAGCAACACGTTTGGGCCAAACTGGGCTAGGTGAGTAACCATACAATCTGCAGCTTCAAGTAGACCGGTGCGGGCTCGTTCATACTTAGCCCTACGTATGAGCTCTTTGGCGAGGCCCTCATAGTGCGCCCACACAGCTACGCGCCTGAGTGGTGTTTTGCGGCGGCAAGCAGCGCATACTTCGTAGCCGCGGGTCGTTGCCTGGCAGCGGTAGCAACGCGATGGCACGCGTGCAACGGTTTCGGTGCAGGCCGTACACAGTAGGCGATTGGTCTCAAGCTCGCAGCCTAGGCAAGCAAATGGTGCATAAACACTGACAATCCGGTCCAAAATGCTCATTGTTGTAAATCTTTCGTTGTAAATATGTACCGTGCGGGTTGCACGCTGTTATCACTCTCAGCTATACTGACTTTAACACAAAAAGGCAACTCACGAACTCATGAACTATTTGTAATCCCGAAAGGGACGGAGGGTAACAACTGCTATGGCACGACGCAACCGTGATGATGACCTACTACTCGAAGAAGATGAATTAACCGCTGCGTTTTTGGGCGACGAAGCCCCAATGAATGAACCCCTAGACGACCAAAGCATCCAAGTCGAGGATCCAACTTCAGTTGAATGGAACGACGAAGAAGCAGTGTTGCCTGGTCAACTTGCTGTCGACGTCTATGAGACCAAAGAGCGCCTCGTCGTCAAGGCCCGAACCGCTGGTGTTAACAAAAGCGAGCTCGACGTCAGCATTGCCGACAACACGCTTACCATTCGTGGCACACTGTCAGCTGGTGATGAAGACGATGTCGAGAACTACTTTGTACAGGAATGTTACTGGGGTGAATTCAGCCGCAGCATTGCACTGCCTGTCCCCGTAAAGGAAGAAGACATCGAAGCCGTTCTCAAGGACGGTGTGTTGACAGTCAGCTTTGGCAAGGTCAAGCAAGACACTGTCAAGAAAATTCAAGTTATCTAACCGACACACTTTGATTGCTCAAAGCTCCCGATAACCCGGGAGCTTTTTGTATACCCGAGTCTTAAAACCTCGGCGTCGTCAACCTCGCGGTCCGCTGTACGGCGAATTTATGGGAATGACCGGGTTTTGAAGCTCAAGTTTTTGTTTTTCCCGAAGGGTGCTAACTGAGCTTGCACTTTATGAATGCCCCCGTTTCATCTATACTCTACGGCATGACACACAAAGAAGTTGAAGAATACCTGTTGAGTATGCCGAATGCCCGGCTGGATTACCCATTCGACGAAACAACCGCCGTCTACAAAATCGGCGATAAAATATTTGCCATCATCCCCGAGGGCAAAACACCGGTTAATCTGAGTCTCAAGTGCGACCCTCAGCTTGCGGTTGTGCTGCGCGAAAAGTACGAGACAGTCTTGCCCGGCTACCACCTCAATAAAAAACATTGGAACACGCTCATTCTCAGTGGCCAACTTCCTTGGGAAGAGGCGCAGGCACTCATCCGCCACAGTTATGATTTAGTGGCTGACATCTCTAATTAACCCCAGCTCGACATAAAAACCTGAGTAACATCTTACTCGTCGCCAGAAGCGTTGCGCTAGCAGCGCCTTTAGGGTTAATTAGGTACCGTGGCACCTTGGGCGATGAGAGCAGACGCGGTGTCATAGCTAGCCTGTAAAAGTGCCTGGGCATTTTTGCCAGTGGTCGTGGCGTAGGCCTTCTTGAGATTAGTTTGATAAGCTGCAAGCTGTTCTTTGAGTGTTTGTGTGGCGATGCGGTCGAAGCTGTTGGTTGCCCGCGCTGTTTCGAGGTTTTTGTCGGTCGTAGAATCTTGCTTGAGTGCAAGAATTTTTGCGTCTGTTTTTATATCGCGTTTTGCTAGATATTGCATGGTGGCCTGTCGATTCGTGTCGACGGTCATTTGTACGGTCGTTGCAAAGCTCTCGATTTCGGTACTGTTAGTTCCTTTGGCGACGGCACTTGCGACACGGACGAGCTCTTGTTGTTCTTGGGCGACGGCAATCATTTGCTGGCCAGACGTGTCTTTGGGCATGAGTAGGGTTGCTACGGCCCAGCCGATGATTGTTAAAACGACAAGGAAACTGATAATCATTAGCCCGCGTTTGAGGTTTGAATCGCCGCCAGGGGCGGACTTCTTGGTCTGAGCCTCGGGGTTTAATATGAACTCATACGGGTTGGAGCTATCATTGTCTGGACCTGCTATGGTGGCCTGGGGCGACAAGTCTGGTTGAATATGGTGTGGCTCCAAGTTATGACCAGGTCGCATGAAGCTATGCTTGCTATAGGGCTGCTGTGGATTTTGCGGATTCATCTTATGCTTATAGTACCAAAACACCGTAAAAACATCTACACACCCACATAAGCACATTGACAAAAAAGCATAATAGTGATACCATAAAACGGTAAGAACAAGAATAAACGTTATGACAGAAACACTGCAGCCGAACCTAGAAACTACCCATCTTCCGATGCAGACTCTGGAATTCAGCCAGAGACGCTTGGCCATTACTGTTGATGGCACGCTGCCGTCAATTGGGACACGGACGTTTACTGGTAAAAAGGGCGGTAAGCACGAGATTACTGTGCTTGCTGAGCTCTCACAGGATGACGGCAATTCAGTTGTAATTAGCTCGGCTGGTGAGGGGCGCGTTGCTTGTATTGTTGTTGAAGGTGACCAACAAATCGTCGAAGCTTATGTACTGAATGACGGTCAGCCGCGTTTAATTCAAAATTTGAACGAAACCAAAGACGTCTTAGAGGTCACACATGATATTGATGGTAAGGGTGAGCATTGGATTTTCAGTGTTGGTTCGCTCGACCCCACCATGAGGCTAACCCTTGCAAAGGACAAGAGCATCAGGCCCGTGAGACGTCGCAATAATTATCAATACCGGCGAGCGGAGCGGAAAGACAAGGGGTATAATTTTGTTAAACGCGTTGCTGGATTGGCGTTAGCATTCGCTGCACTTGCCCCCAATGGGCCGTTGGATTGGGGCATTGATGCCCT
>CAYZFT010000076.1:0-3559 GCA_964477925.1 uncultured Candidatus Saccharibacteria bacterium | reverse complement strand
TAGCTGCCAGCGAAGATTTGCGAAAGTATTACGCAGATACGAATTTGTCCTTTCCGGCATTTTCACGAGATGAAATGGCAAGTGCAAGAAGGGTAAGAAAGGCAGGTAGCAGTAGTAATTCTATCCGAACGTTATTTCACATAGTACAACGAGATCGTCAAGGCATCTCGGAACAGACGTGGGTAAACAGACGTAAATTGGCTGATGATGCGGTAACAAGTGAGCTAAATAAATGGGGTGATTTTCTTCAAGACAGTCGGGAGAAAACAGACTTACTGAAACGTCTTCAGCATGTCGTTACCCAGGGCAAGACGGCAAAAAATGCTGGTGAGGTGTTAACCGCAGCCGCGCAAACACCCGAAGACTACACTAGAGCCTTTGCTGCAATAAAGGCTTTAGTGCAATATCTCGATTTTGAAGCGCTTGCCCGCAAAGCATTACACGATGTGCCGTTTGACCCGCTGCGTGGACACACAGACAGGCATCATCCCAACCGTGAAAGTGCTCACAAAAGAGTACAGGATGCATATAGCAGCCCGCATAACAGCAAAAAAGGGGTGGAGTATATACTTGCTCGTACCGAGTTGCTTGATGTAGATACTGTAAAAAAGGAACTTAAGGCGGCGCTTGGAGTACATGCAGCCCGCGCAAAGTTCTGGGAGGATAATCTGTTAGCGGTACAGCAAGATAAGGCGTACCGCGCCTTGGGCGGCAACGTTTTTATGGCACTTAATATTGGTGCGCCAGATTAAGGTACAATAGGTAGGCTATGACTTACGAGGATTTGCCGAGGCCGTTTTTTGTGTTGGCACCGATGGATGATGTGACAGACACGGTGTTTCGTCAGGTTGTGGCCGCATGTGCTCCGCCTGACCTGTTTTTTACCGAGTTTGTGAATGTCGATGGGCTAATGAGCGCTGGGCGACCGCAATTACTCAAAAAGCTTCGTTTCGCTGCGAGCGAGGGCAGGGTAGTCGTGCAACTGTGGGGTTTGCAGCCGCAAAACTTCCGCGCGGTGGCCGAGCAAATCGCCGATGGTTCGCTGGCCCGTGAGCTTGGGCTGCCTGACGGCGTCAATTTTGCTGGTGTTGACCTCAACATGGGCTGTCCGGCCAAGAGCGAAGTCAAAAGTGGTGCTTGTGCTGCGCTTATACGACCAGAGAGTCGCGAACTCGCCCGGCAGATTATCGGGGCCACCAAAGATGGTTTAGCCGGTAGTATGTCGCTAAGCGTTAAAACTCGCGTAGGCTTCAGCGAGGTCGATATGACGTGGTTTGACTTCTTACTGCGCCAACACCTCGATATGCTGACCGTGCACGGCCGTACACGCAAACAGATGAGCAAAGTGCCCGCCGATTGGGGCCTGATTGGCCAAGTACGCCAAATGCGTGATGAGCTAGGAGCCAAGACACTCATTGTTGGCAATGGTGACGTGCTAAGCCGCAAGCAGGGCGAAGAGCTCGCCGCACGTTTTAAACTCGATGGCATCATGGTTGGCCGCGGCGTGTTCCACAATCCATTCGTGTTTTTAGAGGACGGACCTATAAAGTGGGCGTCGTATGATAAAACGGCCCGGCTTGATCTGTACCGTCGGCATGTTGAGCTCTTCGCTGCCACCTGGCAAGACGGCGAACGCCCCGTGCACACCCTCAACAAATTTTGCAAAATCTACATCAACGGCTTCGACGGCGCCAAAGACATGCGCGAGCAACTCATGTCGGCCAATTCCCCCGAGGAGCTCCTAGCTATGCTTGGCCAAATGGCCGGCGAAGCTCCCCCAAGACATCAAACAAAATAGCAAATGAATTTAGCCTGATGAGCGAAGCGAACGAACCGATAGCTGAGCTTTAGGTGGTGAGAACCCGAGATTGGCACGTATGTCGCACTCAGGTTATACCGTGTGATAATATGCACATTATCTCCGCAGTTTACCACCGAGGTAGGCGTTTTCACTTGCTCGACGTTAGGTGTCGTCTGGTTGGGCAAAGTAATCAAATGCTGCATCGAGTAGTCGCCGGCCATGATTTGTGCCGAGCGGCGAGTGGGGTGCGCCCTTCACGACAGAAACATCCACATCGCTGCCGCGGTCTTGAATCATCGTTTTGAGCTCGCCGGCTGGAAAGATCTCGTCATTTTCTCCGCAGAAAATACGTACATTTTTATTGCTGGCAAGGAGTTGCTTGAGACTTGGCGTTGCGTCATGCGCGAGTCCGCTCCCGTATTGCGCCCGAGTTTTTTCATCGCTAAAGCGCACTTTTTTGGTCAATAGTCGATGATTGTGCCGTAGCCGTTTGTCCGTCAGAAGTGCGGGCACCTGGTGGACGGCGTTTTTGATAATGCGCTTTTTGAACTCAGCGATTCCTTGTGCCGTACTACCGGCAAATGACGAATGGTTAAAACCGAGTGGTTGCAACAGGGCAAGCTTGTGTAAGTGCTGCGTGAAGGCTTCTTGGCAAAATAACTGCAATACGGCTGGTGCCGCTTGTGAATCGGCAATAACATCGACCGTTTTAATCGGGAAGGTGTCGATAATAGCCTGAAAGGCGCCGCGAGTAAAGTCGAACATGTACGTTGGTATATCGCTGCCGTCGTCTTTTGCGTGCCAGTGTGGCGCCCCCTGGACGACCACTGTCCCGGGTGGGCAGTACTCGACGACCCACTTGGGTAACCTACCAATTTGGACCGTTCCGAGAAAGACAACTGTATCAATACGGTCGCGCGGTCCTGCATGCCACAAGCTATACCGTATAATCTTGTCGGCATATGTGTACTCCAGGATATTCTCGTGTACCATCGTGCTGCTCATGTCGCCATTATAGCGTAGACGCGACAAACAAGCGGCCGTGACAACTCATCTGCTTACTGGTGGGGGTACTTGGACTTGAACCAAGGACCAATCAGTTATGAGCCGACTGCTCTAACCACTGAGCTATACCCCCGCCAGAAAGAAGACAAATTGTTAGGTGCTATCTGGCTGCCCAGACATTCATCGAGGTCATTATAACAGATGGTGGGGGTGGTATACTACTAGTATGCCTAACGAGCAAACAAATACTGCAAAAACGCGCCAATACTTTGAGCTAGCCAAAGCGTACATCTTGAGTTTGCGCGATGTGCGCAATGTTGGCATGCTGGCGTTTGTCGTGCTGGTAATCATTGTCAGTTATAGCGGCGCGAGGGCGGTGCAAACTAATTACGCATTGCAAAAGCAAGTCTATGAGCTAGACAAGGCAAATGACGTGCAGCGGCTCACTAACGACAATCTTGGGCTGACCAATGAGTATTACAAAACGAGCCAGTACCTTGAGGTCGCTGCTCGCCAAAACCTAGGGTTGGCTGCGCCCGGTGAGACGGTGTTGCTCGTGCCAAAAGCCGTGGCGGTAGCGCACACGGTACCGATGCCCGCTGACGAAAAGACTACTCCTAAGGCCGAAAAGGCTTTGCCATTTTGGCAGCGAAACTTCCGAGCCTGGGTAGATTTCTTCCTCAACCGCAGCCGCTCAGATGTCAACGCAAATTAGAAATGTCCTGTTTCCTGCAAAATAGAAATGTCCTGTTT
>CAYZFT010000075.1:0-3727 GCA_964477925.1 uncultured Candidatus Saccharibacteria bacterium | reverse complement strand
GCGGCGCGGATGACGTTTTCGAAGAGGGCGCAGATGGTTAGCGGGCCGACACCGCCTTTTACGGGGGTGATAGTCAGGTCATCGCGGTCGTAGACTTCGGGGGCGAGGTCGCCGACGGTCTTGCCCTGCTCGCCTGCCACGCCAGCGTCAACCACGACGGCACCGTGCTTGAGCTTTTCGGGAGTTATCAGCCCGTGTTTGCCCGTGGCGGTAATGACGATGTCGCCACCGAGGATAACTTCGTCGGCATTCGGCGTTTTGCTACGGACGACGGTGACATCATGGCCACCACTTATCAGCATACGCTCAAGCGGCTCACCAACTAGCTTGCCCCGACCGACAAGGATAATCTTTTTACCCTTAAAATCAACGTTATAGCCTGCGAGCAGCCACAAAATGGCCATCGGGGTGGCAGGCTCGTAGATTGGCGTATCGCACAAGCCGTCAACATCTTTGGTGGGAGCAATAGCGTTGACGACCACATCAGTATCGTCTGGGTTTTCAAGTGGTAATTGCACGATAATGCCATGAACCGTGACATCATCATTGAGTTTTTTGAGTAGAGCCATGAGATCTGCCTGAGCGACGTTGTATAGATCTGTTTCGACCTGTATATCTTCGCCGTAACGCTTTTTCATGCGCATGTAGACTTGGTTGGCGTGATGGTCACCCGTCGAGACAATGGCCAACTTTGGATTGACCCCGTGTGCTTGGCGCAAACCGCGCACCTCACGGGCCTGACGTTCTTTAATGTAACCTGCTAATTCGGACCCGTTGAGTAGTTTCATGCTCCTATTGTACCAATACGCCCCCTGTCGACCAAGGGGCGCAAGATTTATGCAAACAAGCGATACTACTGTATGAGCGGGCCCTGTGGGGTCTGGGGTGGTTGTGGCTGCTCTTGTGTCTGTGGGGCTTCAGGAGCCGCTGGGGCCTGTTGGGGCACTGGAGCTGACTGTTGGACTGCTGTTGGGGACTGTGGCGCCTGTGGCCCGACCGGCACGGTTGCTACGGGCGTACCCTGGAACGTACTCGACCCAAAAGCGAGTATTGGCATCGTTACGATGGGGAATAATACGTTGCATACAGCGAAACCATCACTTTTGCCAAAGAGCTTAGCGAGTTTGTAGTAGGCGATTATCATCATGACTGCGGGGAAAAAATTGACCAGGGGTACCAAGCTAAGCAGCGCCCACCAGCCCGGATAACCAACGATTTCGAATATTACCCATGTGTTATAAACGGGGACGATTGCAGCCCAGCCTGGACGACCAGTCTTAGCGAACACCTTCCACAACGAGACAATCATAACCACTAGCACCGCGAGATACACCATGAGCAGAGGGAAGAAAATCGCCCACGCGATACCCGAAGTATCTGTCGAAGTAGTAGTGTAGGTCGTCGTGTAACCATACTGCGCGAATGTTGCTAGGCTCATCGTAATCTCCCTTATGTTAATACTCTGACTATACGCTGTAGGGCTTCAGAAAAAAAGATGTATCATAAGCACTAAGTTTGCTTTTTTGCCCGCGCGACAAGCCCAGCTCAATGGTTTCAATTTGTGCCTGTGTGAGTCGTTAATGGTACATGCTCACGCAAACTATCCTCACGTACCCTCGCACTTCCGTGCTATAGTCAAACTTATAGAAGCAAAGGAAGTCATATGCCCAAAACATTGAACGAACAACTACCAATCGAGCCAACCCCGGAGGCATGGCCAGGCGCATTTGGGCTGTATAAATACTCAAGGGCCGCAATGATGGTTAATGTTGGCGCATATCTTGGCATCTTGGCACTGACCTTCGCAGTCAACATAGCATCCGGGTTTGTCGACCCACAGAGCTCGATGTATGTCATAATCAACACGATTGCGAGCCTGGTAAGTGTTTGGTTCCAGGCGGCACTCATTATCATCGTGTTACACGGCGTCAAACGTTATGAGATATCATTTGACGAGTCCCTGCGGCTCGGTGGCGCTAAATTTGGGGCGCTCTTTTTGCAAAGTTTAGTCATGGGCCTGATTGCCATTGTCAGCCTACTTCTGCTGGTAGTGCCTGCTTTCATCATTTTGCCCCGTTTGGCACTCGCCGAATACTTTTTGATAGATAAAAACATGGGCATCATCGAATCAATCAAAGCTAGTTGGGAAGCTACCCGCGGCCATATCGACAAAGTCTGGGGTATTTTTGGCGCCAATGTCGTCATGACGCTGTTAGCGCTTACAATTGTCGGCATACCATTCTCTATCTACTTCCTGTTTATGTACACCGCCGCCAATGCAATCTTGTACTTCTGGCTCGTCAAACATGGGGCTAATCAGGATAGTGGCAAGGCTGCGGTCGGTGGGCCAGTGGCACCTATGAAGGGATAGAGATAAGAGATAAGAGTTAAGAGATAAGAGTTAAGAAATGGGGTTGGCAGGGAGAGTTACGCGAGAAGTTGGGCGTGGCCGGCGACGTCGTGGACACGGAGATACGTAGCGCCGTGGGCAGTGGCACGCCTGCCAGCTGTTAGGTTCGGCGCTAGTTCCATGCGGTTTTCGCCGAGAAAGCGCTTTCTCGAGTAGCCAATCATTACTTCGTAGTCGGGCACAAGCTCGGCGAAATCGAGCAACTCCTCATTGAGCTCCATTGCTTTGCCAAAGCCGATACCCGGGTCGAGGATAATCTGAGCTCTACTGACGCCCTGTTTTTCAAGCAGTTTGGCTTTTGCCAGTAAGCCACCCTGCACCTCGGCAATTTTAGCCACGGGTACAATCTGATGCGCATCTTGAATCGTCATGTTTGGCAGATAACTGATGATGACTTTTGGCGGCCGTAAACGCGCAACAACAGATACCATTTCAGGGCTATTGAAACCCGTCACATCGTTGACGATGATTGGACCAATTGTAAAAGCCCGCTCGATTGTCTCGGGGTGGTAGCTGTCGAGCGAAATCTTGCCTGGGTATTTCGGGATGAGCACCTTAAGCACTGGCTCTAGCCGCTGCCACTCTTGGTCCGGTGTCAAGGCAACTGCTTTTGGCCTGGTCGATTCGGCGCCGACATCAACTATACTTGCACCGTCACGAAAGAGTTTCTCGGCCTGCGCGATAGCGGCCACTGGGTCGACGAAATCGCCGCCGTCACTAAAACTATCTGGGGTGATATTGAGTATGCCGACAAGCTGCACCATGCCCTCAGCATAACAGACGGCACTCGATTGTGGTACCATCTACGCATGGCTACAGTTTTTTTAGCACTTGGCTCAAACGTTGGTGACAGCCGACGTCATATCGAAAAAGCCATAGAGCTACTTGGTGGCTCGGTGCATAACATCACACGGGCGCCCCTCTACACTTCAAAGGCATTTGGCGTGACCAATCAACCAGATTTTGTAAACACAGCTCTGCGCGGCGAAACAAGTCTCACACCAGCCGAACTGCTCGCCTTCGTAAAAGACGTCGAGCAAAAAGTCGGCCGCGTGCAGCGTTTTCGTTGGGGTCCACGCGAGATAGATATCGACATAATCTTCTACGGCGACAGAGTACAAACAGACCCCACCCTAACCATTCCCCATCCCGGCCTACGCGAACGAGATTTTGTGCTGCAGCCAATCGTCGACATTGACCCAACATTTATCGACCCGCTCAGCAAACGTTCTGTGCGAGAGCTGCTCGATGCACTTCCCAAAAGTAATCTTTCGATACTTAAGACAATTGACTGAGAGACTGACCCGTACAGCACTA
>CAYZFT010000074.1:0-3897 GCA_964477925.1 uncultured Candidatus Saccharibacteria bacterium | reverse complement strand
GGCCGACTTCTTCGAGCGTGTGCTGCTTGCCGTCTTCGAGTCCAAAACGCAGCTTAATAATTTTCTGCTCGCGCTCGGTCAGTGCCGAGAGCATGTCTTTGACCTGCTCTTTAAGGAGTGAGCCAGTCGCAGACTCCTCAGGTGTAATGGTGTCTTCGTCTTCGATAAAATCTGACAGCACCGACTCTTCTTCGTCGTCGCGGATGCTGGCGTCAAGGCTTGAGATGTCTTGTTTAATCTTCATGATGTGCTCGACCTTGGCTTCGTCGATTTCCATCTCTTTGGCAATCTCGGCGTTGGTCGGTTCACGGTTAAGCTCTTGGGTCAGGCGACGCTGCGTGCGGAGCAGCTTGTTGATGGTCTCGACCATGTGCACGGGAATGCGGATGGTGCGTGCTTGGTCGGCAATGGCGCGGGTAATAGCCTGGCGAATCCACCACGTCGCGTAGGTGCTAAATTTAAACCCTTTGTCAGGGTCAAACTTCTCAACCGCGCGAAGCAAACCAGTGTTGCCCTCCTGAATGAGGTCGAGTAGGTCGAGCCCGCGGCCAACATAGCGTTTGGCGATGCTGACAACGAGGCGCATGTTCGCCTCAGCCATCTGATCTTTGGCTTCTTTGTCGCCAGCCACCACACGGTTAGCGAGCGCCAGCTCTTCTTCGGCATTGAGCAGTGGAATTTTGCCAATTTCGCGTAGGTACAGACGCACTGAGTCATCGGCAATGTCATCGAGGTAGGTTTGGTCTTCGATGATGATTTCTTCGTCTTCGTCGATGAGCCATTCATCGGTCAGCCCCGGGCTAACCGGCGGCTCTTCGGCGACTGCAATGTCGATACCGAGCTCGGTCAGCTCACTATAGAGCGCGTCAAGCACTTCAGCGTTCTCGGGTACATCGGGGATTTTGAGGGCGATTTCGCGTGCCTGTATAGCACCGGCGGTTTTGGCTTGCTCGAGTATCTCGGCCTTTGCCTGTTCTAGTAGTTGCTTTGGGTCATCAGTTTTCGGGGCCACGGGTGCTTCCTCCTTGGTTATCACGTAGTAATTCGTCGAGCTTGCGTGCGCGTGTTAGTAACTGCTCGGCTTTTTCTGTTTCAGCGTCTTGCAGCTCGGCTACAATGGCCTGTTTTTGGATTTGTACATATTGACGTACCAGCTTGGATTGCAGGCGAGCGGCTTCCCCCTCGAGCTCCTGCATCTCAACGTCTTGGTACAACGTCTCATAGACTAATGCAAGTATTTTACCATAGTCAGCAACTTTTTGCACGAGTGCCTTGTCGGTACCGTCAAAGTCGGGGTGGGCCTCGAGCAGCTCAAACACCTCGCGTGCCTTCGGGTTGTCAAACATATCGGCATTGAGATTGTACAGGTAGCTGCGTAGTTTTGGCTGCATAAGTGTCAATGCCACCAGGTTCTCTTGCGTACGGTGGCGCTCGATAGTAGCTTTGTCGGCTAACTGCACTTGTTGCTGTACAGCGCGGCGGCGGACTGGCTGCGTCTCGTCGGCAATACCTTGCAGCTTTGAAACTAGCGCCGCTTTGTTGACCTGCAGGAGCTCAGCTAGTCGGCCAAGATAGTGGTCCTGCTCGACACTATCAGGTAGCTGACGCACCACTTTCAGTACGACATCGCTCAGCTCACGCTTACCCTGTGCCGTATCTAAATCAAGCTCAGTCGTGTAGCGTTCGATGAGCCAATCAACCGCATACATGGGCTTCATGATGATAGCTTGCCAAATTTTCACGTCTTGTTTAATGAGCTCATCAGGGTCTTTGCCACTCGGGATGGTGATGATTTGTAGGTTGACCCCTACTTTTGCAGCCACCGGTATAGCCCGCTCAGTAGCAGCCACACCGGCCTTGTCGGCGTCAAAACAGAGGCGGATATCGCCTGTCAGACGGCTGAGCGCCTTCAGATGGTATTCGGTCAGCGCCGTACCTGCTGTCGCAACCACCTGGCGTACCCCTGCTTGATGACTGGCGATTACGTCGAGGTTTCCCTCGGCCAAGATTGCGAAGCCAGATTTCCTGATAGATTCTTTGGCCAAATGCAGGCCGTAGACATGCCGGCTCTTGTCGTACAGTGGTGTAGCTGGTGTGTTGATATACTTTGGCGCCTGTGGGTCATCTTCGAGCAGGCGAGCCGTAAAACCAACTACCCTGCCCTGCCCATCGCAGAGTGTAACCATGAGGCGCCCACGGAACATATCTTGCAGCCCGCCGCGGTAATTTTGACTGGTTAGCCCGGCAAGTTTTGCCTCGGCTTCAGTAAAGCCTTTACTCTTCACGAAATCGAGTAAGGCACTGCCATTATTGGGCGAGTAGCCCAGCCGCCACTCAAGTGCGGTTGCCTTGCTGAAACCTCGCTTGCCGAGCGCATACTCGAGCGCCATTTTGTTTTTACTAAATTGCATCTGGTAAAACTTTGCTGCCAGTTCGTTAATTTCGTACAGTCGATCTCTGTTTTGAGACGACAGCCCGCGCTCGCCCTGCTTGCGGTACTGGTCAAGATCAACCCCGGCTCGACGCGCCAAAACCTCAAGTGCGCCCTTGAAATCTAGCCCTTCCATTTCCATGACAAACGCAAACACATCGCCGCCGCGCCCACTGCTAAAATCATGCCAAATCTGCCGGTCAGGGCTGACAACAAAACTCGGTGTTTTCTCGTTAGAAAACGGGCTCAGACCCTTCCAGTGCCTGCCTGCTCGCTTGAGCTGCACATACTCGGCAATGACATCTTCGATTGCCAGCCGTGCTCGTATCTCTTCCTTTGCATCCATGTCTACCATAAGTATCTAGCACCACAGGTAAACACGCAAGCGTAAGGGGCTTTGGGTGCTACCCTTTGAGCTCAACGACCAGCGGGTAATGGTCCATATGACCATGCATCTTGCGCAGCTCGAGTGTCTCATAGGCTCGAAAATGACTACCCTTTTGTAATAAGATACGCCGCGATACCGGGACATCTTGTTTCGAGCGCAATAAGATTTGCCACCACTAACCCATTTGCACCTGACAGGAACTTTCTCCCATCATTTGGATTTGCGTAGCCACCACTGCGTGGGTTGAGTGTGCTTGCCATCGACTCCGCCGCACTCTCGCGGGTATCATCCAAGCCATAAATACTTACACTGGGCAGATAATTTAGCAGCCCAAGAGCCAAGGCGCCAAGTTGTCGAATTATCATTACACCCATCTCATCAGTGGGGGCAATTTCAGCACCCACCGAATCACGCAACCCATGACCGAAAAATTCGTGCCTGAATGTACGAGCTACAAACATATCTGGCCCAAACGGGTCAACAAACATCTTGTACATTAGTGCCCGCTTCTGGTCTGATTCTTTCGTAGCTGCTACGATAACCATTTCGCCACCTGAATTACCGCCGCGGTAAGTCGACATACCCTTCATAGCGCCTGTCATGACGACTTTTTTGGTAGAGGAGCTGGTCGTAATCGCTAGTGGCGTCTTGGCGAGCACGTTAAGCACTTCCTGGCTTGTGTATTTCATTTCTTCGATAGTTGGTTCGGCGAATCCAACCGCCCCAGTCTCGAATATGACTCCCGTGCAGAATGTCATACCGTTCATTGCCTTAATAATTTCGTCTGTTGAAGTAGCTGCTGCGATATTTTGTTCTGTCTGTAATATAGTGCTCTTTGGGAGAAAATTGCTGGGGTCGTTCGCAAACGCCTCGCCCTGTTGCTGGACTGCCTCGATATTCCCATCATCAATATCATGCAGTATTGTCCTGACTTTGTCGACGGCTTCAATTCTATTTTGACTCTCAGAGTCGGACACCATATCTAGCCTAGTCGCGGATGCGACGACGCCATCAACACCGCTCAGGGCATCAATGCCCCAATCCAACGGCCCATTGGGGGCAAGTGCAGCGAATGCTA
>CAYZFT010000073.1:0-4023 GCA_964477925.1 uncultured Candidatus Saccharibacteria bacterium | reverse complement strand
GTTATTTGCGGATGATGATTTGGTCGCGGCGTGGGCCAACACCAATATACGTGATAGGCGTGCCCGTCCATTTCTCGATAGTCAAGACATACCGTTGCGCATTTGCAGGCAGTTTATCAAACTCGCGGATATCGCTGATGTCTTCATCCCACGACGGCAATTCGCTGTACACCGGCGTGCACTTTTCGAGTGCCCATGCTGAGTCTGGCGCCATCTCGAGCGTTTCGCCGCGGTAGCTATAGCTCGTACAGATTTTGATAGTTTTACCGTAGCGGGGCACCCAATCGAGCTTATTGAGCGCCATTTCGGTGGTGCCGTTAATCATATGTGCTCGGCGAATGCCGGCCACGTCAAGGTAGCCAAGACGGCGAATACGGCCAGTCGTCGTACCTTTTTCGGCATCGACCGTCGTCAAATCACCGTGCAAACCTGCTAAGACTTTCTCGTCATGAATCTCTGTTACAAACGGGCCACCACCAACGTGTGATTGCACAGCTTTGACAACACCAATAGCGCGGTCAAAAGTCTGTGGCGGGATGCCAAGGCCAGTCGCAACGCCACCACTTGTTGTGGTTGATGAGGTAACGAAGGGATACATGCCATGGTCGATATCGAGTAAGAAGGCTTGCGCGCCCTCGGTCAGGACTTTCGCACCTTCCTTCATGGCTTGATTCAAATAGACTGCCGTGTCGGTGATAAATGGTTTCAGCAGGACAATGGCCTCGGCAAATGCCGCTAAGTCGGCAGCGTTATCGTTTGGCTCGAGCCCGTTTTGCTTGCGCAGGGCAGGGATAGGCTCTAGGCCGGCGGCAGCAATGTCGAGCAAGTTTTGATGATCACCAAGGATCCGCTCGGCACGCACGCCATCACGGCGAGCCTTAGCAGCATAAGCGTCGGCAATGCCAGCCTTGGTCGTACCTTGTGCTCCTTTACCAAGCTCACGCATTTCATCAAGATAGCGGTAGTGCGGCAATACGAGGTGTGCCGAGGCGCTGACCTTGAGCTTTTCGGGGGTAACCTTGATGCCGGCGGCTTCGATGCCCGCAACTTCAGAAGCAAAACGCATCGGGTCGACAACTGTGCCATTGCCAATAATATTGACCGCGCCTGGTTGCGCAATGCCAGAGGGCACAATGTGCAGCGCTAGCTCGGTGCCATCTGGCAGAACCACCGTGTGGCCAGCATTGCTACCGCCGTTAAAACGAGCGACAATGTTGTGCTCGGCTGCGAGCATATCGACGATGCGCCCTTTGCCCTCATCGCCCCGTTGCTCACCAAACACACCACTCAGTAGTCCCATGTCGTCCCCTCTTTTACGTGCACAGCATACTACAAATCGGTATCTGTCACAAGCAAAACACCCTATGTACGTAAAATATAAAAAGGTTACTAAGCCGGTTTCGCTCTTGTGTCTATCTTTGTCAGTGAAGGCTGCCAGCCAGCCTCAACCGCAGTTTGTATTGCCTCTAGCACCCTGAAGCAGCGAGGTTCGTATATTTCTGGCGCAACAGAGTGAGTGCCTAGCTCGAGACCAAGAAGCACCGGGACAAGCGGGACACCACTCTCCGGAGGATTAACGTAGCGTGCATCTGGTCTACGCACAAACTGATTAGAATGAAAATCGTACACACTGACTTGACCACTTGCTAAAGTACGCAGCACGTAGCCAGTGCGTGACCGCTCATTTATTAACCCGCGCCTCGCTATGACGGTCGTGATACTCACAATAGATGTATCAAACCCGAAATCTTGTACCCATTCACTCAGTGGCACTGACGCACCGTTAAGATGTTCTGGGGCATCAGATATACTCTCTCTGCTGAGAAACGGCGCAAAAAATCCGCCACGGAGTATCCGCGCGACATTATTTGGTCCAACTCGTACATCTAACTGACGATTCATTGGCGCCTCCAAAGCATCGACCATCTTTAATACGGGCAATGCAGCTTCAAAACCGTTTCGGCTCATACTTACTCCTTTAGAAAGGCAATTGTAGCGTACCGTCTACATTATTGCAACGTTTCGCTCAACATAACGATTTATTCCAATATTTTCTCTGTTTTTTGATTTGTAAGCGTACGCAAAGCGACCCTCCGTGGGCCTAATGCTTAATTAGCGGTACCTCAACCACCAACATCTACCAACCGATTCCTAGTTCTTAATGCTATAGCATCAAGAACTAGGAAATTGTTTTGGCTGCCCAAAGATTGACGGCTGGGTGCTCGGTGCGTAGACTGAAGCGTATGGTAGATTGGAAAACTTTAGCCTTCACGGTACCGATACTTTTTGTGACATATCAGGCACTCGCCAAGTTACTGCCAAAGGGCGTGTCGGTTTTTCTGGTCAATGCCTACGCGTCGCTCATTGGCTTTGCGATTATGCTGAGCCTGCATCTGCTTACCCAACAAAACAAGTCTCTCGCGCTTACCGGCAAAACTCTGCTTGTTGCACTCGGCATCGGGGCACTGATTGGCCTTGGCAACTTCGGTATTATTAAAGCCTACTCCCTGGGGGCACCACAGTCGCTTTTCACACTTATTTTTTACATCACGCTAATTATTTTGGGCATACTAGTCGGTATCGTCGTGTTCCGAGAGCGGCTTAACCTCATCCAACTATGCGGCATTCTGCTGGCCTGCAGCGGCATTTTCCTCACCGTTTATTTCAAAAACAAACCCTAGCGCACAAAACAAGCGAGGCACTTGTGGCTTTGTTTTTAGCCGCACATGTTCAACCGTTAATCTTACTTCTCGAGATGTGCGGCTTAATGTCGGCGGCGAGATGGGGGTTCCACATGGGGGCGGTCACGGCCTGGACAACATCGGCACCAGCGGCGCGGTACTCGGCAAAATCAGCCGGAGACATGACGCCACCGACACCGACGATTTCGTAGCTATAGCCCTTGCTTTTACGCAAGGCATCGAGCCGCTTGACCATGTCGAGCCCTGCCCATTTGATGCCCGCACCACATACACCACTTTTGAGCCGACCCTTGCCCGGCAAGGCTTGCTCGCCGTTTTCGTCGACGATTACCGCAGCCAAGGTGTTAATGGCGCTAATGGCGCTAATGTAGGGGCTAACTTGCTCGACGATTTCCTCGAGTAAAGCTTGCTGCTCGGCCGAATAGTAGCCAACTTTGATTATGAGCGGCGTGTCGCCAATGGCAGTTTTTGCCCGCTTGCAAATCTCATAGACGGCGTCTTTTGAGTAGCAGACCACGCCTTCACTCGCGACATTCGGGCACGACAAGTTGACTTCGATGACCTCCGCACCGGCATCTTTAGCGAGCCGCGCCGCCCGTGCAAAGTCATCGTAGTAATCCTCAGGGCCAAAGCCTTCTTTTATCGTACCAACCACACTCATGATAAGCAGCTGACCCTTGCCGGCGCCAGCCAGCGCAGCGGGCAAATCGGCTGTCCACACACTTGGGTCGGGTGAGGGCACGCCGAACGAATTGGTGATAGAGAGTTTCGAAAGATCACTCGAATACTCGGACGCAACCGTGAGCGTCCCTTGCATTTTCTCAAGCGTGAGGTCACCATCTATCTGCACGGGCAAGACATTGGGGAATGGGTTGCAGGGAAACACCTTCGTGCGCTGGGTTTTGTACACGACAACGTCATAGCCAAGCCGAAAAGCCGCAGTAGTATGGCGCGAGCTCGGCAACGAACCGGCCGCGATGCCAAAAGGGAAGTTAATGGGGTGCCCAAGAAATGTATAGTTCGGCTCGGGGTTTTCGGCTCGCAGGTCGATACCACCAAGCTCAAACGGGCCTTCGGCCACATTCTCATCAAACGTCTTTGCCGGGTCATAAAATGTCTGCATCCGTCAGTCCTCCAACAGCTTAATATATCCACCCTTGTAGCCAGGATGTTCGGCCTTAAAGTCATCGCCGTGCCCAATATCTTCTACAATGGGCACGCCCTTTGCACACAAACCGTTTACTTCGCAGTCTTCAGCTGTCCACGTATCATATTCAACACTGCTGAGTTTGACGAATTTGGGTACATCAAGTGCTTCTGC
>CAYZFT010000072.1:0-4324 GCA_964477925.1 uncultured Candidatus Saccharibacteria bacterium | reverse complement strand
TAGCTAAAAAAAGGCAAGAGCGTGAAAAGAAAAATGCGTTCTGGTATGATAGAAGCGCACGGAGGGGTCGCCTAGTGGTCTATGGCGCCGCCTTGGCCACCGCCCTTGGCGGGGTCCCGCCTTCAGGCGGGAAAAGGCAATAATAATGTTATGTATTACGTGTATATCCTAAAATCACCCATCAGTTCAAGACATTACATTGGCCATACTTCAGATTTATCCCAGAGATTGCGTGAACACAACAGCGGCAAATCAAGGTACACAAAAGCTCACACACCCTGGGAAATTGTGTATACTGAAACATACACCACAAAACAAGATGCCTACGCACGTGAGATGCAGATAAAATCATATAAAGGTGGTCGCGCATTTAAAGCATTATTCAGTAATGATGGAGGGGTCGCCTAGTGGTCTATGGCGCCGCCTTGGAAAGGCGGTTTGCGGGCAATCGCATCGAGGGTTCGAATCCCTCTCCCTCCGCCAAACTATAAGCTTCGCCGAAAGGTGGAGCTTTTAGTTTGGTTGAAGGCGAAGGGGACTCGAACGCGAGCGCCAGTGGCGCTCAGCCGACCCGAAGCCAATCGACCTTGGGAGATTGGTTGGTCTAGCCAGCGCACTGCTGCGCTCGGCGACCAAGGCGAATCCCTCTCCCTCCGCCAAATTTATACGTCTTCACCAAAAATAGCCTGTTGGGTGGCAGGCTATTTTTTTTGGTATAGATATATAAAAGTTACGTAACTAGTTGACGTCTTTGAGCTCTTTGCCGTGGACAATAACTGCCCAGATGACAAGAATACCGACCGTAACCATCATCAAGGACCAGATTGGGTACACTGGTACGAATAGCATGTTCGCAACAACACTGCCCATGGCGACCAATACGGCCATAATACGTCCGTACATATTACCTTGTGCCAATGAGGCTGATGCCAATAATGCCAGCAAGCCAGCAAAGATGTGAATCCAGCCCCATGCGCTGTAGTCAAACATCCAAACTGAGTTTGGGGCAATCAAGTACAAATCTTGTTGGAAAAGAGCTACAAAACCTGCAATAACGTGAAAAATACCTACTAGCGACAACATAATCGCTGCGAAACCAACCCAACCGGTCCAACCGCTCATGCTAGTATCTTGCTTAGCCATAATAGTACCTCCTTATTATTTGTAAGAAGAGCAAAGATCCATGACGACCCAAACTTTAGCTCATCTCTAATCATGATTGTACTCTTTGGTGTCAAGTTTTACACTCGGGGTGGCTTACCCGGGTCATACTTGAGAGCCAAAAATACCGTTTTTATCTGAGACTTATAGTCATGACTACAACGATTTTACGAGTGAACGGCTTTTCGATAGCGAGTGGTACAATAACTCATATGTTTATAGGCGCATTCCTAAGCTGGTGGTACGGGGCAGGCTGGCAAAAAGCCGCTGCTAGTGTCGTACGAAAACTTCGCGGCGTAAGCCGTGCTTTTTCGGTTGGCACGTTGCTACGGACGCTGTTTGCACCGTGGCGCCGCATTGTAGCCCGACCTGGTGCCAGCATAAACGAGCATTTTGCCGCTTGGCGCGATAATTTTATCGGGCGTTTTGTCGGCTTCTTTGTGCGTATCACCGTACTCTTAACGGCAGGGATTGTCACGATTATTACCGCGGGTCTTGGCCTGGTCGCGCTTGTGGTGTGGCCAGTTTTACCGCTACTCCCCAGTGTCTTGTTTATATGGGGGGTTGTCTCGTGAGCGAAACGAGTGCTCGGGCGGGCTTAGCCGTGTCGATTAACCTGGCGAGCGTCCGCGCGCGCAAGGCTCGACTAGCCCAAAAGCTCACCAAATCTGGTTGGCGTGCCCTCGTCGGCTGTGGCCTATTGTTACTAGTAGCCGCAATCGTAGCATTAGTTGTGGCCGTGCCTCATGTGCCCGGGCTAGTTGGCAGCATCGGGCTAGCCAGTTTAGTGTATGCAATCTGGTGGAAGGGCGATTTGCACCCATTACCAGTGTCTAAAAGTGCCGTGTCTCTAACCAATCGGCTGTCAAGAAGCGTTCTGGCGCGTCTCAACCCAACGGCTAAACTCTCGCCACGAAGCGTCTGGCAAATGCTTGCACCGCAGTGGCAAAGCCGGTTTATCTTGAACCATTTTTTGCTGCCAAGAGACGTAGTCGAGCAAGTGCTCAGCGATGACACCGACGCCATGCAAGCAGCCTGGCAGACGGCAATCGCGCTTGCCGACAAGCAGCACAGCCGAACAATAGAGGTTGGGCACGTCGTCGGGGGGCTGCTCCTGACTTCTGAGACGCTAAAAAACATCTTTGTCGAAGCGCGGCAACAACCGGGTGACATCGAAGCCGTCGTTGCATGGCTCACGCGCAGCATGTCTATGATTGATGAAGACGCACCAGACTATGGTGGCATCGGCCGCGATTGGACGCACGGCTACACGCCAACACTCGATAGCCTTGGCTACAACGTCAGCCTCGACATAGAGCGCAATGGCGCCCACTATGGCTGGCTCAGCCAGTCCGACGGCGTCACGACGATGCGTGGCGCCTTTTCGCAAGGCGCATCAGCCATTGCACTCGTCGGCGACACCGGCATCGGCAAAACAAGCCACGTTTACGCCCTAGCACAACTGCTATTGCAAGTCAGCACCGACACCAACCTCGAGCACCGACAGATTATCAGCCTCAATGCGGCAACTATCATCGCCACTGCGACCCAGCCTGGCCACCTCGAGCGCATCATGAACCGTCTACTCAACGAGGCAGCCCATGCCGGCCATATTATGCTGTTCCTCGATGATGCACAGCTGTTTTTCTCAAACGCACCCGGTGCGTTCGACGCTGTACGGCTCTTGCAGCCGTTTGTCCAGTCTCGCGCCGTGCAGCTAATTTTGGCGTTTACACCGCATGATTACCAAGCGCTACGAGCCCGCAACTCGAGTTTTGCAAGCCTGCTGACGCCAGTCATTTTGCGTGAGCCCGATGAAGCAGCCGTCATGCGCATCCTCGAAGACACCACCCTTGGGCTCGAGCACCAACACGACGTACTCATAGCCTACGATGCCCTGCGCGAAGCCTATCGTCTCAGTGGCCGCTATGACCAAGATGTCGCCTACCCGGGCCGGGCAATCAACCTACTCGAGCAGTCGCTCGCACACGCTAAAGACCACGTCGTAACGGCCGAGTCGGTTCAACGCGCCATCGAGCAGAGTAGGGGTATCACCGTTGCTCATGCCGATAAAAATGAGTCTAACAAGCTGCTCAACCTCGAAGACAAAATCCACGAACGCATGATTAACCAAACCCGCGCCGTCAGCGTCGTTGCCAATGCCTTGCGCCGCGCCAGGGCAGGGGTGGCGAACCCCAAACGCCCCATCGGCAGCTTCCTCTTTTTGGGGCCAACCGGCGTCGGCAAAACCGAGCTCGCCAAAGCCATCTCGGCAACCTATTTTGGCGACGAAGCTCGCATGACTCGCCTCGACATGAGCGAGTACCAACGCGCCGATGATGTTTCGCGGCTCTTAAGCGACGGCAGCGAAGACAGTGCCAGCCTCATCATGTCCATCCGCCAGCAGCCATTCGGCGTCGTACTGCTCGACGAGATTGAAAAAGCCCACACAAACATTTTAAATCTACTCTTGCAGCTGCTCGACGAAGGGCAGCTCACCGACACAACTGGCCGCGCCGCATCGTTCAAAGATTGCATCATCATCGCGACAAGCAACGCCGGCGCAGACACCATCCGTGAACGCATTGGCCGCGGCGAAGCACTTGAGACCTTTGAAGATACGCTTGTCAATCAGCTCATCGACAGCGGGCAGTTCAAGCCCGAGCTGCTTAACCGTTTTGACGATATCGTGCTCTTTCGCCCGCTTAACGAGTCAGAGCTTGCCCAAGTTGTCGGGCTCATGGTCGCCGAAGTCAACCGCACACTTTCGACCCAAAACATTTCAATTAAGTTGACAGAGGCGGCCACCGCCAAAATTGTCGAGACAGGCTATGACCCACGTCTCGGCGCCCGCCCCATGCGCCGCACACTGCAACGAGCCGTCGAAAACAGCGTCGCGCAAAAAATCCTCCGCGGCGAAGCCCGCCCCGGCGACCACCTAACTTTAGACATTACAGATTTGTCCTTGTAAAACTTTGGTTTTGGAATATGCAATATGGGAAATGGTCTATGGGGTGTAAGTTATTTGCCGCCAACGGGCGTTTCGGTTCAGCAATTAAGAATTATCGAATAAACCCTTGTAGCCGCTAATCATCTACGATACTCATTCGGAGGCAGGTTGGCACTCTGGAGCCATCCAGGACGGAAATGTTGTTGGCTATTA
>CAYZFT010000071.1:0-4442 GCA_964477925.1 uncultured Candidatus Saccharibacteria bacterium | reverse complement strand
GTTTATTTTAGAATTACTACATTAATTTTAGCATGGAAGGTAGTGAGCGGTTACTCGCAGAAAAAGTCCGTTATGTCTTAGGCTACGGGGTTGGTTGGAGGGGTGGATGTTGGGTTGGTGGGGTCGTCTGCTGGGGCGACAGGAGGGTTTGGAGCGTAAGCTGGTGGTGTCAATGCTACCGGTGCCTCAGTTTGTGGCGCAGGCATGGTGACTTGCGCAGTAGCCTGACCGTCACCGTATTGAGGTTGTGGCTGAGCCGGAGCAACTGGTCCTGTAGCGACAGGGGCAACTGGAGCCATGGGAGTACCAGGAGCCATTGGTGCCGCAACTGTCGCGGCGCCGTAACTCACATTTTTAACAAGAAACACCGCGAGTATGGGGAGCAAGAAATACGCCACCCAAAACCCTACGCTCGCTCTGTAGGCCTTGATGAACCCAACAAGCAATATAATCGAGAAAACTAGTGAGGTGATGCCGAGGAGCGAGCCGATTGCCTGCATGCCGCCGTTATCGGCTCTGTCTGGAAAAAAGCTAATAAGCGAGAGCACACCGACAAGCCAACCCATCCATACAGGCTTTTTACCAATCTCAGCCTCAATCACGCTGCTATAGACGGGGACTATGACTGCCCAGCCGGGCTTTCCCGCCTTCATATAAAGTAAAACATTCGTTATGAGTAACGGGATGCCATACAACAGAAAGAAAGCTATAAAAAATACCATCAAAACCCCAAGAACCGCTGCAAAACCGATAGCGTCATCAGTCATTTATATCCCCTTATGATTACTAATGCTCTAACAGTAACCGTTAGCGTCTACCACGTCAATAGAAAGTCTGCTACTGTCGTCGTTGCTAATGCTGGCTTATTTTGTATAAACAAAGCCACCCATTAAAACACCAAGGGGGCGGGATTGTTCGGACCGAATGAGATACTAGTCGACGCGGGGGTCTTGGTTGAGCAGGCGCTCGCGCATGGCTTGGAAGCGGGCTTGCTGCTCGGCGGCGATTTCCTCGGCGTAGTCTATTCTGCCCGCACATCTTCTAGAAAACGCTGCACTTGATCTACGATTGCCACATCTTCGGTCCACATGGCGAGCTCTCTGGTGCCGTTGCGAACAGTAAAGCGCGTAAGGTTATGTGAGCCAAATAACACTTCTCGGTCGCCATTTTTACGAAGTATTAAGAAGGCTTTTGCATGAGTTTTCCTCGGGAGATTTATCGCTTCCATGTTGTTAGCCTCAAGAGCTTCCATTTTCTTGACGCGTTTCTGCAGCATGCGTGATGCACGACGGCTTGGGTGCAAATCTTCTTCTGGGCTTATAAGGTATGTCCCGTGAACACCATTCGTGGTCTTTTGGTGCAGTATCTTGGCGATATCGCCGTACATAATCGGTACGGGTGGCCATTGGCCGATAAGGATAAAGCTATCTCCTGGCTCAAGTGACTGTGCCATCTCCACACTCCTATCGTATATGATTGACTGCCCTTTTTCGCCTTCATCAAGATAAACAACGGTATCAACCGCACCTTCATTTCCACGAAGATTAAATGCAATGTCACCCTTTATTCCGTTTGCCCTGTTTCGGTCATAGACTTCTTTAAACACGGCCACGCACGCAGGGTCTGTAACTCTCATCATAAAATTAGACATCTCAAAATCGCTTGCACGTAGGTTCATCGTCCCGAACCACGCAGTATCATCGATAATTGCAAGTTTAACGTGATCGTGGCTCATGCGACGGTCTTGGACACGCTTACGATTATCTGGATCGGTAATACCTGCTGATTCAAGTAAGCCGACAAGTACTTGCCTCTCATGGAACGCTTGTTTTAATGCTGGCTTATCACCTAGATGAACGGCAATTCTCCCAAGTGCAAATGATTGGCTTTTGCCAATATGTAAGTGTCGTAGTGCAACTCTGTCATACAGAAAATCAACAGTCGGGACGCCTCGTTCTTTTGCATCTGTGAGTGCGTTGAATATCGGCCGAGTTGCTTCGCAATTCTCGAACTGCATCGTACGCACGGCCACCTGGCGTGTTGCGACGGCAGCAGAGCTAGCAAAATCAGCCACAAATTGCCCAGGGGTTTGCAACATGAAACCACCTGATATACCCTCACGCGATTCGACGCTCGAGGGTATAGTCTGAGGTGTTTCGGGATGTTCCGTCATGCTATTTATTTGATTAACTGTATGATTATTAGTCGACGCGGGGGTCTTGGTTGAGCAGGCGCTCGCGCATAGCCTGGAAGCGGGCTTGCTGCTCGGCGGCAATTTCCTCGGCAGTTTTCTCTTTGGGCGCATCGGCTGCCACTTTCGCATCAGGTTTAGCGCTGTTGCCCTCTGGCTTGCCACCGACGATGTTGACGACAGGTATCACGATGGGGCTGCGGCCAGTCTGCTCAAACAGGTAGTGCGTAACGTGGTCTTTGAGCTCGGCTTTGAATCGGTCGAGGTCAATGCGCTTAAATCGCTGCTGCACAGCACGTCGTACCTCTGTGCGCAAGCCATTAATCATGTCTTCCTCTTCACGCATGTAAATGAAGCCGCGGCTGATGATGTCTGGGCTGGTCAGCAAGTTTCCGGTCTTTTTATCGATAGTTAGCACCACCGAAACAAGACCTTCCTCTGCGAGTAATACCCGGTCTTTGACGACGACATTGTTAACGAGCGCGCCGGTCTGGTCGACCAAAATAGTACCGACTGGCACTTGGCCGATGAGCTCCATTTTGTCAGGCGTCAATGCGACGACTTCGCCATTGACAACGTTGATTGTGTTGGCGCGCGGGATGCCCTGCTCGACTGCGAGGTCAATGTGTCGCTGCTTGACGCGGTACGCGCCGTAAATGGGGATGAAGAACTTTGGCTTCGTGATGTTAATCATGTCAGCGTATTCGTCCTGACTGGCATGGCCACTGACGTGCAATGGGCCAACATGGTCGAGGTCGTGGTTGCGATGTTCAAACACATGTACGCCGTGGCGTACCATGTCGTCGACCATCTGACCGATGAGCGAGTCATTGCCGCTCTCGGGGATTGGTGTACTCGACAAAACGACGGTATCCTGCTCCTTGAGCTTGATGTACTTGTGCTCACCATTTGCCATGCGCTGCATCGCACTGCTTGGCTCGCCCTGGCTACCGGTACAGATGACAACGAGCTGGTCGTCGGGCAAGTTGGCGCTCGAAGCAATCGGCACAAACGTGCCCTTCGGTATGCGCATAAAGCCGTGGCGCACTGCCATTTCGAGCGTACTCACCATGCTGCGCCCATCGATAGCGACTTTTTTGCCGTGATGTACGGCGGCGTTGACAATCATCTGTATGCGGTTCATGTTGGTGCTAAAGACACCGATAAAGATGCGGCCAGGCGCCTGTTCCATAATATCTTTAAAGCTTTGCTCGATGGTACTTTCTGATGGCGTGCGACCGAGGCGCTCGACCGTCGTGCTCTCTGACAATAGCGCCAGGACACCCTCGTCGCCAAGCTCCTTGAGGCGCTCCATGTCGGTGCGCTCGTGGTCAAGCGGGTTCGGGTCGAGGCGGAAGTCACCGGTGTTGATGATGCGCCCAACGGGTGTATCAAGCACGACACAGGTACTACCGGGTATAGAGTGTGTTACGCGCACTAGCTCGACGTAAAATTCGCCAATTTTGAGACGTTCGTGGGTGTCTTCGTTCATCGTCACCGTTTGCAGTTCGAAACCCTCGGGCATCGGCAACCCAAAATTCTCAAAAATCTCTTCAACGCGGCCGATGGTAAACTTGCTGCCATAAATAGGCGCAGGCAGCTTTGGTACAATGTGCGGCAACCCACCAATGTGGTCAAGGTGCCCATGAGTAATGATGTAGGCACGCAGTTTGTGGCGGATACTTTCGACGTATGCCGTGTCTACGATGCCGTAGTTGATACCCGGCAGGTCGACACCAAGGTCGTTACCGCAGTCGATGATGACTGCATCGTTTTGATACTCGACAAGTATCGAGTTCTTGCTACCACCCCCGTCCATACCGCCGAGACCGATGATTTTTAGCCGTGGGGTGTCGTCGATGAAGTTAGCGCGGCGCTGATCGCCGCCTTCATTAACCTGTGCTGGCATAAACTGGTTAGCGACGCGCTGCGCATCCATTTGGCTGCGTTTTTGTGCGCGCACCGCTGCACCACGACTCACGCCGCTTTTGCGCTCAGCTTGCGGCTGGTTTTGGTTGTTTTGCGGTCGGCTCTTGTGGTTAGAACGACGTTGACCACCACCCTGCTGTGGTTGTTGAGGCCTCTTAGCTCTTGTCTCTTGTCTCTTGTCTCTATTGTTGTTATTTTCCATAGTTTCTCCTTCGATTTGTGTTGTCCTCCGCAAAAATACGCGGGAACATAATTTTATTAATTCTTAATCTTAAGTCTCATTAATTTTCTTGATAATTTCGGGTATTAGCGCAAAATCGTC
>CAYZFT010000070.1:0-4755 GCA_964477925.1 uncultured Candidatus Saccharibacteria bacterium | reverse complement strand
GGCAAGGGCGGCGGTCGCGGCTTGGCGCACGCAGGGCTGTGGCTCGGCGCGGCAAGTTTGGTACTGACTATCTTAATTGGGGTGGGTATCTTTATAGCCTTGCCTGCATTGCAACGAACTAGCAGAGACGCCACAAGACAGGCCGAGGTTGAATCCACCAGAACGATACTCGAGAGATACAATTTTGAGTATGGGCAATATCCAGCTGGGCTACATGAAATATGGGGCTACGATGGTATGCCAAGTTTTGGTGCAGATAGTGCGGCCAAGTTTACCTATAGCGCAAAACCGAATGGTTGCGTCAACACTGCCGCGGCGACGGCTGTGAGCCCGAATGCCCCAAAGTGCACGGGCTATTCTATAACCGTGAAGTATGAAAATGGCCTTGAAGACACGAGAACTGATCTCGATGTTCTTAAGTAGGGCAGAGAAGTATGTCAGTTTGAGCAAATAGCGCGGTTATGCTAACATTTTTAACCGAGATTAAACTCACTCCAGGCTTTGGTGACAAAATCACGCATGCGGGTCTGAAATGTTTGCTTGCCAAAGCGTTGGGCATAGGCGCGGACGGCACTGCTACTGTAGGCATTGCCATCGAAAGTTTTGAGTAGTTTTGCGAGTGAGGCCACGGTTGGGTGTTCAAAAAACTCACCGGTGACACCGGGTTTAACATAATCGAGTGCGCCGCCGGCTTTTAGTGCAATAACAGGGGTGCCTGCGGCCATTGCTTCGACGGCTGTGATGCCAAAATCATCGAGCCCAGGGAAAATCAGGGCGCCAGCGCTGGCGAATTCTTCTTCGACGATGTGGTTGGGCACCTTGCCGAGAAGTGTGATGGTTTTGCCGGCAATCTCACGCAAATGTTTGTGGTCTGGCCCATTGCCGATGACGGTGAGTGGCAAGCCAAGCTTGGTACACGCTCGAACGGCCAGATCGAAGCGTTTATACGGAGTCTGTCTACCAGAAATAATATAGCCACTTCGTTGGTGGCGCCTGTTTTCGGGCTTGTCGAACCGCTGCATATCGACAGGCGGGAAAATAACGGTGCTGTCACGCTTGTAGTATTTCTGTATCTCGCGCTGAATGTGTGTCGAATTCGCAATCATGATATCTGGCCTTTGGGCGGCTTTAAAATCCCAGAAGCGCAGCGGCCGCACAAGCAGCCACAGGGCAACGCGGGCAATGGGGTTAAGCCAGCCGAGGCCTGGGTTTTTCATGTACTGGTCGTAGCGGCTCCAATAGTAGTGTGTTGGCGCATGGCAGTAATTGATATGCAAGGTCCCCTCTGGCACTTTGACACTCTTGGCTTCGGCACCGCTGCTGCTAATGACGATGTCATAGGCACTCAGGTTTAGATGCGTAAACCACAAGATGCGCAAAGGGGGGATGAGCTTGCGCACAAACCCGAGTGGTTGCAGCCAGCCGGTAATAACTTTGTCATCGAGTCGTTTGCGCCACTCCTTGGTCGCATATGAGGTGTAGATGGGCGCGTCGGGAAAAAGGACGTGTAGTTGTTCGACGACTAACTCGGCGCCGCCGCCAACCAGCCAATCGTGCACAATTGCCACCTTTGGCGGCTTGGTAGGCGGCTTATGCATGAGTGACCTTTACTGCCGTATTGTGGCTTGTGACTCGAAAATCATCGGTTTTTGAAAGAGGGCTTATTGCGCAAGAGGACTTAAGTTTTTCCCCATATGCCATATGCCATGTACCATGTACCATTACTACTCGTACCTCGCACCACGCCGGAAGAGTCGCTCAATGACAACGCGGATAGTTTTGATGAGGATGACTACGTCGAGCCAAAAACTCCAGTTCTGCACATAGTAGAGGTCAAGTTTACGGCGTTCCTCGAATGTCATTGCATGTCGGCCAGAGACTATCGCAAGGCCAGTCAGGCCAGATTTGACGCTGAGGATGAGGTTTTTCTTGCTATATTGTTCCATCTCGAAAATGTCGAGAGCGCGGGGACCGACAAGGCTGATTTCGCCGTGTACCACATTCCAAACCTGGGGCAACTCGTCGAGGCTGGTGGCTCGTAGCAATTTGCCAATCTTGCTGACGCGTGGGTCGTTTGGCAACTGATCACCATTTTTGCGGTACTCTTTGGCAAGCTCCGGGCGACCCATTTTAGCAAAACCATCTTCTGGCGACATATTGTTATAGGCTTGGCGCATGGTGCGAAATTTATAAACGTAGATTTTGTTGCCGTAGCGGCTAAAGCGCCGTGCCTTGTAAAATATGGGACCAGCCGGGTCGGTGAGCTTGATAAGCACCGCGCAGAGCAACCAGAGCGGCGAGCTTATTATGAGCAAAAAACTGCCAAGCACGATATCGGTCAGGCGTTTCAAGATGCGACCCCAGCCGAACAGTGCCGTGTGGCGGACATGGATGACGGGGATGCTACTGCGAAAGAGCTCGACATCGATATTGCCGACAAGCAACTCGGTATTGCCAGGCACGAAACGGTAGCTAACGTGGTGCTCCTGAGCATATGTCAAAATCTCGTCGTTACGTTTTTCGTCGGGGTAGAGCTCGGTCTGCACGATGCCATGCAAATCTTTGTGGTCAGAGCGAATGTAGGTTTGCAGATTGGGGTACGTTTTGACGCCAATGGGGAGGATTTTGCGGTAGCCAATGACACCAGCTAGCTCATAGCCAGTGCGCTTACTGTCGTAGACCGAGTCTACGATTTCGCGGGTTATGCGTGTGTTGCCAATGATGACGATGCGAGTGAGACCGTAGCCAACCGTAAAGAGCGCGATGCGTAGCCAGCGAGCGATATTGCGAAACAGTACAAGCAGCACAAAAGCTATCAAAAAGCCGTAGATGGGTACAAGTTTGGCAGGGAATACGTGGTCGAGGCTCATGTAGTCCCAAAACACGACAAAAAGTAGCCCAATAAAAGAGCCGATAAACAGCCGCCCAATCTCGGCAAAGCGGCGTTCGTACATGTTTGCGTGGTACAGCCCGAGGAGCACGAATATGAGTATCCAGAAGGGTATGAGGCTGAGCACGATAATGAGGTAGTCAAAACTACTCATGGGGTTGGCAACGGCGACAGGGCTAGCGGCCCGTATGATGAATGCCGTAACAAACCCAGCCACCAGTGCACCGGTATCGGCCAGCACGAGGACAAGATTATAAACCAACGAAGCGTTATTCTTCATGTATAGTAAGATTGTACCACTTATGACTAGAGCCAAGAGCCAAGAGCCAAGAGACACAAGCCATGACATGGCTGCTATGGGGCCAAAGCCTTCGCAAGGCATGCGGCATCATGGGCATATGCCAGAGGCTAGTCAAGCCAAACCGACCGTCAATAGTATTTCTGTGCGCATCGCTAACTGGTGTGCTGCCATCATATTCGCATTGGTGCCGTTCCATGCATTCCTGACAGTCTGTGGTGCAAGTTTAGGGCTCAATTATATGGCACTTCGACTGTGGAGTGCGGTATTACTCGGGGTGCTCATTGGCTGCATTGTAATCTGGCTTGTGCAAGACGTGTCCCTGCGGGCCTGGGCGCGCCAAAGCTTTTTGGTACGCCTTATCGGACTGTATGCTGTACTCAGCGTGTTGATGGGGTTCCGGGGCTGGTTGCTTGGCTATGTGAGCGGTGCGGCGTTGTGGCTTGGTCTGCTGCAAAATCTACGCTACCCGGCATTTTTTCTGGCTATTTTGGCACTTGTCAAATATAGCAGGTGGGCGCACGGTCGTTGGCTGCGAGTTGTACTCGTTGGAGCAGTTATTGTCAGTGCCTTCGCAGTACTGCAATACACCGTGCTACCACATAATTTCTTAGCACATTTTGGGTATAGCGCTGCGACCATCGAACCATATGAGACAATCAACAACAACCCTACATATATCCGGGTTGCTTCGACGCTACGCGGGGCAAACCCGCTCGGCGCCTACATGGTTGTGGTTGTTGCTCTACTCGCCGCGTTTTGGCCGCGATTGCAGTGCAAGAGTGTGTGGGGTATCGTGCTGGCGTTGTCTTTTGGGGCTTTACTCTTTAGTTTCTCTCGCAGTGCGTGGGTGGGCACTTTCGTGGCACTAGCGTGCATAGTTGGCCTGCGGCTTCATACGCGTCGGCAATGGCGACAAGCTGGCTTAATTGCACTTAGCCTAGGCGCTATGCTAGTCGTTATGTTTGCGGCACTGCAGCATAACCGCACGGTCCAAAACGCGCTCTATCACACCGACGATGACTCGACAGTAGCGGTCAGCTCAAACAATCAACGCTCCTCGGCACTCATTGGTGGTATGCAAGATGTTATACGTGAGCCACTCGGACGTGGGGTTGGGAGCGCAGGGCCGGCGAGTGTTCACAATACTGCTGCCCCCGCCCGCCTTGCCGAGAATTATTATCTGCAAATCGGACAAGAGGTGGGTTGGGTTGGGCTGTTTACCTACATGGCGCTTACTATGGTTGTTGGTTTTGAGCTATGGCGAAGGCGCCAGGAGCCGCTGGCACTTGGGTTGCTTGCCGCATTTGCTGGGTTGTTTTTTGTCAACATGCTGTCACACGCCTGGGCTGACGACACAATCGCATTTGTCTGGTGGGGGCTCGCGGGGTTAGTAGTAGGGCGGGGAATATGGCACAAGAACACAAAGCATTCCTAACTAGATTTTTTGCGTACATGGTTGGTGGCACATTGTATTTCTGGGTGGGCTATGCGCTATTTGCGTTGGCATATTCGGTGTTTGGCTGGAACTGGTTTTGGGCCAAGGTGCTTGGCGATATTGTCGGGC
>CAYZFT010000069.1:0-4787 GCA_964477925.1 uncultured Candidatus Saccharibacteria bacterium | reverse complement strand
AGATGCGGTTATGATTAGAACATCACAAATAAAGTGGAGGTAATCTATTATGTTTCGTAAGAATAAACTCGCGATGCTCGTGGGTGAGTTTTTAGGTACCATGCTACTGACTTTGGTCGTACTTGGTGCCTTGCGCTCACAGGCGGGCGGTTATTTTGTCGGGGTGGCCGCTGGTGTCATCGTGGCAGCAATGGTATTGGCACTGGCCGGTATCTCGGGCGCGGTGTTGAACCCTGCCATTACTATTGCACTGTGGTCAGTGCGCAAGCTCCGTGCTTTGCAGGCGCTTTCATACATTATCGTACAGTTCGCCGGTGGTGTCGCTGCCTGGTATGTGTTTGTTTATATGACTAAGCTCGACACGAGCATGATTCAGCACACTAGCGTGACCGAGCTTGCTTCTCGCCCAATGGTTGCAGAAGCTATCGGCGCGTTTATCTTCGCATTCGCAATTGCGGCTGCGACATACCAAAAGTTCCGCCTTAGCACCAAAGCTTTCACCATTGGTGTGGGCTTGACACTCGGTGCTTGGGTTGCTTCACTCGCTTCAGGTGCATTCCTGAACCCTGCTGTCGCATTTAGCCTACAACAGTGGAACATCTGGACCTACATGCTCGGCCCAGTACTTGGTGCTGTCCTTGGTATGAACCTGTACAACCTACTCTTTGTTGAGACCGAGGTTGCAGAGGTTGCCGAAGCCAAAGCTGAAGTAGTCGAAGCGAAGGCTGTCGCTGCAAAGCCGGCTGCCGTTAAAGCTCCCGCTAAAAAGGCTCCAGCCAAAAAACCAGCAGCAAAGAAAAAGACCGTCGCTAAGAAATAACTATCTAGCAATGTTTCAAAAACCGCTTTCATCGTGAGAGCGGTTTTTGGCTTTAGTTAACTAAAATCGTATTTGTCATCCTGAATTTATTTCAGGATCTCCTCAGTTGCAACGGGATGCTGAATCCATGGCATATCGCTTGTGGCGTGCAAGTTTAGTATGTCACGGAGAAGCCAGAACGCAGTATGCTAGGACAGATATATGCAAGTGATTGTACTCGGCGGGCAGAGTCCGCGGCATTATGAATGGGTTCGTGAAGTGCGCGAGGCGTTGGAGTTTGCTGGTTTGCCTGTTGTGCTGCACGATTATGCTCATTGGCTGAATGGTGGCCACGAAATAGATTTTGAAGTGGAGCTAGAAGCGTTTGCGTTGGCGGCTTCCGATATAGATGATGACTACGTTATCGTGGCTAAATCGATTGGATGTGTCTTGACGGCTGTTGCCTTGGCGCGCGGGCTTGTAGTACCAAAGGCTTGCCTTTTTCTTGGTTTACCGCTCAAAGCTGCCTCACAAAGCAAAGAATTGCATGGTGGCTTTGCTGAGCTCCGCGTTACAATATTGGCACAAAATGAAAAAGACCCGCTAGGCGCTTTTGAGGACGTAAAGGTCTTTGCCCGACCGCTTGTGCCTCCAACTACGGTTTTTGCAGCGTTAGCTGGCGCTACTCATGACTATGCTGATTTTGAGCTCATTGCCGCGCTCACGACCAAGCTTATGAAAAGTCTAGAACCACCTACTGAGCAGGCGATATAAGATCTTGCTCGAACTGTTTGATTGCGGTCAGGCTGTCGCCGTAGCCACTGATGTCGGGCATGTCGAGGGCTTGTACTCGCTGCCAGAGGGCGGCCAGAAGTTTGCGCGTGTGATTGAGCTGTTCATCGCTAAATTGGAGCGATAGGCTATGTATGGTGCCCTCACTATCTGGGTCGACAAATTCAAGGCGCCCGCTTGTGACCGTATAGTCGCGGTAGGTTGCCGATGCTTCAACGACGAGTTTATAGCAGTAGAGCTGTAGCATGTACTTATGCAGGCGGTCAGTCTCTGGCTTCCAGCTACTGGTGCCCTGCCCCGTTTTGTAATCGACGACGGTAATTGTTTTGGTAGTTTTGTCTATCTCGAGCAGGTCAATTTTGCCGCCCATGTGCACCACCTTTTCAACAAGGGCGCCTTCGTCACGGAATGATTTCTCGGCTACATTTCCCCGCTTGAAACTGGCTTTCTTGGCGGTCAAATAGTGCGTCAGTGTTATGCTGGCTCGGCTTTGCTGCTGTGTAATTTGCTCAGGGGTGAGTGGTTCGCGAGAAAGATACGAGTGCGCCCGTTCAATAATGGCCTCATCGTCGGGCGTTTTACCGGTTCTATTTAGCTCATTTTGCAGCCATTCAAGTGCGTCGTGGATGGCATTGCCAAAGCTGCTATCGACACTCGGTGCACCGGGGAATTTCAGTATCGTACCGAGCATGAAACTATCGGGGCCACCGTATTTGAGGTCGATAAAGTGCGTCAGGTGTGTCGGGCTGAGCTGGTAGCGAGCCAGCCGGTCTTGCAAGAGTGCGGTGAGCGGTGCCTCGTTGTGGTGTAGATGGCGCGTCTGCCAATCGAGCGCAAGTGTTTGGAGCGCGGGCGCATTGCTACCGTCATCGATGACCAATTGGTGTGGCTCGGGTAGCGTGCGCGCTGTGGCTATACCATCCTGCTCAATCTCGTCGAAATACTTTAATCTTTCTGGAGTTTTGCCGGCAAACGTGGCGCGGAAACTGCTCATGTGCAAGCCAGACTTGGCGCGTGTAATGGCGACAAAGAGCAAGCGCAGGCGCTCGTCCTCCGTTGCGCCAGCATGACGGATGGGTGCAAGGTTGGCCGGAAGGGTCAGTTTATTGCCCGCTCCGCTCGATTTGCTACCCCACACGTCATCATGGCAGCTCAGTAAAAAAACGTGTTGCCATTCTAGCCCCTTTGCTTTGTAGACTGTCATGAGCTGTACAGCGTCGGCGGCTTGGTTGTATGGGCTTGTATTGAGCAATTGCTCATCGGCCGCTTCGTACTCGTCGACGAAATCGATGAGGTCCGGTAGTCTCAGCACATGATTGCGGCTCGCCTCATGCTCGCGCAGTTTGGCGCGAAGTACTGACAGCTGCGTGACTGTTTCGAAGAGTATGGCATCACCCTCTTGTTTGAAATAAAAGTCGCGGAACGGGCTGCGCACACTGGGCATACTTTTTTCGCGGGTTTGTAGCTCGGTCGTGCCAATAAGGGCATCGAGCATCGTCTCGCAGGTGTCGGTTTCGACTCGACCCGCCAATGTCAGTATGAGCAGTGCTGCGTGTTTAAACTCCCGGCTTGCAAACAACACCTCTGCCCAACTTTTGTGAGTGTTACTCGCCTGCCACGAGGCTTGCCAAATGTCTGCGACCGAAAAGCCCCAAAAATCGTAGCTCAAAACCTCTGGCCAAAGGCTATTTGCGAGGCTAGCATGTCCGCGCTGCAGTGCCAAAACAAGCTTGGCCATGGTTAGTAGCTGTCGCACTGACACGGCCTCGAGAATGTTCTCGCGTTTTTCGTAGCTGACTGGCACGTCGAGGTCTTGTAAATATGCCACGAGTGACTCGAGGAACCTATGCTTTGGTGCGAGCACGGCGATGTCGCTTGGGTGAACGCCCTGACCAATCAATGCTTTTACCTGCTGCGCTACTCCGGCGCGCTCGGCAATATCGCTTGCATATTCACGTCGCTCGAGCGTGACTGGGGGCAAGTTGGCCGCCTGAGGGCTTAACACTTTACTGACGCCTTGCATGTGGTGGTGTAGTCGTGCCTCAATCTGCCCGGCAATGGCGCTTGCAGTCTGTAAAATTGGTTCGGCAGAGCGGTAATTCTCGCTGAGGCTAATGACGGTCGTGTCGCGGTACATTGTGAAAAAATCGAGCATGTTGCTGTACTGCGCACCCTGGAACGCGTAGATGGCCTGGTCGTCATCGCCTACGGCCAGTACGTTTGGCCGACCCTCATGCACGGGGTTATCGGTCAGCAGCTGCACGAGACGTAGTTGGGCGGCATTGGTGTCTTGGAACTCATCGAGCAAGATGAACTGATACTGTTCTTGCAACGTAAAGCGTAAGTCATCATTGTGCTCAAGCACATCGATGGCGCGCAGAATCATATCGTCAAAATCGTATAATCCGCGTATGGCGAGGGCCGCCTGGTACTGCTCGAGCACATCGGCCAGCGCGCTCATGCGAGCGGCTTCGAGTGCGCCGGCTAGCACGAACTGATTGTCTTTGTTTTTCACGAGCCATTTGTTTTTCCAGGCAGTGAGCGGCGCTGTTTTACTTGCCGTGTCGGCATCGCTAAGCGCGGTTTCGAGTGCATCGGCTGCTAGCACTACCAGCGGTTGTACTTTCGAGCCTCGAGCCTCGACCTTCGAGTCTCGCAGCTCATCGAGTACGTTTTGCCAGAGCGGTAGGGCAATAGAAATTTTTGAAGGCATCCGTGCAGCGTGCGGTGCGAGAATCGTGCCGATAGCACTGCTAGTTGCTGTAATAACGCGTAGGTTTTCGGCAGCGAGAGTGCGCAGGTCTTCTGGGCTGAGTAGCCCGCGTTTGACCTCACTAATGGTACTCATCAGGTCACCCAGGTGGTGCCGAACTTGCTTGATGGGGCTGCGGTAGTCGACTTCGTCAATAATTGCCGACAAAATCTGTCGTTTGCCCAGCTCATCGACCGGTCGTTCGAGCCGTAGCTCGGTGAAATACTCGGGATAACGCCCGATAACCGTGCGCCCAAAGGCATGATAGGTACTTATCTGCACATCATAGGCATGCGGGCCGATAAACCGCGTTAACCGCTCACGCATGTTGAGGGCGCCGTTTTCGGTGAAGGTCAGACACAAGATGTTTTGCGGCAGTGAGTCAGTCGAGCGTAAAATGTGTGCCACACGCGCACTGAGTAGCTGCGTCTTGCCCGTCCCCGG
>CAYZFT010000068.1:0-4950 GCA_964477925.1 uncultured Candidatus Saccharibacteria bacterium | reverse complement strand
TTTTTTGACGGCTGGCTTTGCGGCGGCCTTAGGAGCAACTTTTGGAGCAGCCTTCGGCTTAGCGGCAGCGGGACTTGCGGTCTTGGTGACGCCAGCGGCTTTTTTGGCAGCTTGGGCGGCTTGTGACTTCTTGCGGGCGGCTTTGTTCTTGTGCATGACGCCTTTTTTGGCGGCTTTGTCGATTTCGCTCTGGACCTTGTCGAGTGATTTCTTGCTCTCTTTAGTGCCAAGTGCTTTGGTAAATGACTTCACGGCCGCCTTGAGGCTGCGCTTAGTCTTGCTATTGCGCACTGCAGCCTTGTTGGCTACTTTGACACGCTTTTTGGCTGATTTAATGATGGGCATAGGGAGATTCCTTAAATGTTAGAGTTGATATATGCTCACGGAGGATTTTATCACCTCTGACGTTCTCTGTCAAAAGTAGCGGTGGGTAGCAGGGTGGTTGGATAGTCAGATGGTTCGATAGTTGGATAGTAAGCACGATTGGACCATGCAACTATCCTACTACCCAACAATCGTACAATTCACCGTTGTGGTTTTTACGGCGAAGCTATAGACACGGGACAACGCTTGTGCTAGTATTCAACTAGATTGTCTAACAATAAAAACAAGATCAATACAATATGGAAGACCAAAAAAAGCAGCTAATCCAGCGCCTCAAAGAGGCAAAAAACGTTCTAGTTACGGTCAGCCGCGACCCGTCGGTCGACCAATTGGCTGCGGCGATTGGCTTGACGGTTGCCTTTAACCACCTCGATAAACATGCGACAGCTGTCTATAGCGGCACAACGCCGAGTACGTTACAGTTCTTGAAGCCCGAAGACACGCTCGAGCAGACGACTGACTCTTTGCGTGATTTTATCATTGCACTCGACAAGTCTAAGGCCGACAAGCTGCGTTACAAAGTCGAAGACCAAGTAGTGCGTATCTTTATAACACCGTACCATACGGCTATTTCCGAGGCCGACCTTGACTTTAGCCAAGGCGATTTCAATGTTGATGTTGTGATTGCTCTCGGTGTTAATACGCAGCAAGATATTGACGAAGCCGTGCAGGCGCACGGCCGAATCTTGCACGATGCCACAGTGGCCGTACTCTCAATAGACGGCCAGCCAGATTTGGGGACGCTCAATGTTGTTGACACGTCTGCCAGCAGCCTTTCCGAAATTGCGCTTGAGTTGGTTGAAAGCATGGGCAAAAAAGTGCTCGACACCCAAATCGCGACAGCGCTCTTAACGGGGATTGTGGCTATGACCGAGCGGTTTAGCAATGACCGCACGACGCCAAAAACAATGAATGCCAGTGCCACGCTTATGGCGGCGGGCGCGAACCAACAGCTGATTGCGACCGAGCTTGAGGCGCCCGAACCAGAACCCGAACCAGAACCGCAACCCGAAGAAGATAATACTGACGAGATAAACCAAGATGAAACGTCAGAGTCTAGCGAAGAAGTTACCGAAGCAGTTGTGCCACCCCGTGAGCCTGGGACGCTCGAAATCAACCACGATTCAGCTGACACGGTTATTGACGATGAGCCTGCCGAGTTACCGAGCATAGACGAAGGGTCAGAATCTGATGAGCCACAAATACACGTTGATGAAAATGGCAAGCTAAGTGTGCTCGGGCAGGAAAACACCGACGATGATGACGTACTGGAGCCGCCTGAGCCACATGAGCCCCCCAAAATTGAGATAAAGCATGATCGCATGGCCGAAGAGCCAGCATTTGACAACCCAATCTCGGCCAATACAGAGGAAGAAACATATGGGCCTGCCACAGAAGACCTGACACAGCCAGCTTCGGTCACACCCATCTTGTCGCATAATGAGCACGTTCTAGCCGAGAACCCTATTGCTACGCACCCCGAGGAGCCTGATGTGCAACCGTCACCCCTGGTTATGCCCAATGCGCCGCCGGTGTCACCCCCCGTTCTACCCGACCTAGACGGCGGGAGCACAAAAACGCTTGCCGAGATTGAACAAGAGGTTAACAGCCCGCATGTCTATGCTAATGACGGGGCGGAGTCTGCCCCCGAGATAAGTCATCTTGACGGTGCACGCAATGCTGTTGATGCAGCTTTACAGACCGCAGCGCCAGGCTACATCCCCGAGCCAATTACGGCACTCAATGCACAGCCACTTGGCCCCGAGTTACATAACGAGCCCACCGTAGCTGTGCCTGAAGTCCCGGCTCCAGACTTTGCTGTGCCACAATTCAACATGCCATCTGCCCCGAGCGCATTTCCTGGCGTACCGCTACCAAGCGCGGATATGTCGGGTCAGCCCGCACCGCCACCGGTGCCGCCACCGATGATTCCGCCGATGCAATAACGTTGCTACGCCGTGACATGTTGGCCGTAACAGGGTACACTGTCATGCATGCAAGGCGCACTACTCGTAGATAAACCCAAAACCTGGACGTCTTTTGATGTCGTAAATTATGTGCGCAAAATGGCACGCCAGCAGGCGTTAGTTGAAAGTTATCAAGTTCATACAGTTGAAAGTGAGAAGAGGGGGGAGACTTTGGACTTCGCGACCTTTCAACTTTCGAGTCGCTTACCAAAGGTAAAAGTTGGGCACACGGGTACGCTTGACCCCTTGGCGACAGGGCTCCTAGTGTTGCTCATTGGCAAAGAATACACACGTAAGGCCACCGAACTCACCAAGCTCGACAAGACCTACGATGTCACCCTGAAGCTGGGCGAGACATCTACAACCGGTGACGCCGAGGGTCAAATCACTCCATATTGTCATTCTGAGCAAAGCGAAGAATCTTCTAGCACCAAAGGAAGATCTTTCGACTCTTCTCAAGATGACAAGCCGCCAGCGCTTCAAGCAATCGAGGAAGCCTTACATGCCTTCACGGGAGAAATTATGCAGACACCACCCGCCTTTTCTGCGATCAAGGTTGATGGCAAGCGCGCCTACGACCTAGCGAGGGAGGGTAAAGAAGTGAAGCTTGCACCGCGACCGGTCACAATTTATGGGCTGAAGCTTACAAAGTACGAGTACCCATACGTAGAATTCACCGCTGACGTGAGTAGCGGCACCTACATCCGCAGTCTTGCCGAAGACCTTGGTAACCATCTTGGCACGGGAGCGTACATGTCTGACCTCCGTCGCACGCGTATTGCCGAGTTTGATATCTCTGATGCTGTTACGGTAGAAGGGCTCGATGCCGACAAAGTGCAGAAGCACTTGGTAGAACTGTCATGATTGCGCGCGTCGACATTACCGATAAATCGTATGGCAACAAACAGCTTTACCAAGATTTGTCGTTGACGATTCAGGCTGGTGAGCGGTTGGGGCTGATAGGTCGTAACGGCATGGGTAAAACCACGCTGTTTAACATCATCACTGGGCTCGACAAAGATTATGCCGGTGAAGTGACCATCCGCAAGGGTGCCGTCGTAATAGCTTCGCGCCAGGAACACCACGGCTACGACGAGCACACAGTGCTCGAATATATCTTGGCCGATTTGCCCGAATATGCCCACCTTAAGCACATTATGCACACTTACCCAGAGTCGATGAGCGAGAGCAAACGCAAGATGCAGCTGTACAGCGACGCACTCGAGCGCTTTGGCGTGCTTGGCTACTACAATGTTGAGGACGAAATCCGCCAGATGCTGGAAACCTACCAGCTAACCGACGAGCAGATTGACGGGCCGCTGGGTAAACTCTCGGGCGGTCAAAAACGCTTTGTCGAGTTGGTTAAGGTACAGCGGTCAAAAGCCGATATTAGCCTTATCGACGAGCCGACTAACCATATGGATTATGTGGCCAAAGCTGCATTTCTTGATTGGTTCAAGCAAGCTCGTGGCAGCGTTGTCGTCATCACGCACGACCGCGATGTGCTCGAGGTGGTTGACCGCATTGTCGAGATCAAAGATGGCCATGCCGAGAGTTTCACCGGTGGCTATGACGACTACCTGCGCACCAATGCCATGCGCATCACCGGCCAGGTCAATGAATATGCCGTGCAGCAACGGCGCATGGCCAACTTACGCGATGACATCGTGCGGTTCCGCCGACTCAAAGAAAAGGCACGCGACCCAGGCACGATTTCTCGGTTCAAATCGCTCGAACAGCGCGCCGTCAAAGAGCTCGCGGAGCTTTCTGAGAAAGATAAGCCCTCGTTCTGGATAGACCGCGAGTCGGTCGAGTCACTCAAACCCAAGATGACTGAGGCCTACGGTGAGCACAAAGCCCGCAACATCCGCGTGCGAACACGGCAGGGTGACGGTGGCAAGGGTAGGCTGCTGGTTGATGTTAAAGATTTGGCATTGGGCTACGGCGACAATTTGCTATTTGAGGGTGTAAGCTTTCGTCTGCACGAAGGTGAGCGTGTGCGTTTGCACGGCCGTAACGGGGCGGGTAAGTCGACATTGGTGCGTGCGCTACTCGCGAAAGCACATGGCACTACCCCGGCATCGACAACGTTTGACGGCACAATTGCTGTTGAGCGAGAGATTCGCATCGGTGTCTATGAGCAAGAGATTGCGCCAGCACTACTCGATATGCCGCTGGGCGAGGCTATTGAGAGCGTCTACGACGCCAAAGACCTGCCTATCACCGACCAAAAAATCAAGCAGCTCCTCGGCGATTACCTTTTCGACCCAGCAACAGATGGTGCGATGCCGGTCAGCCAGCTGAGCGGTGGTCAAAAAGCCCGTTTGCAACTCATCTCGATGCTGGCCGGTGACCCGCAGGTGCTTGTTCTTGATGAACCGACCAACCACCTTGACCTGCCGAGTATCGAAGAGCTCGAGAACGCCCTCGCCAGCTACCACGGTGCTATCCTCTACATCTCGCACGACTCCTACTTTGCCCGCCACATAGGCGGTGCAGAAATCCCCATCCCCCCAACACAAGCCGAGAGCAAGTAAAATATCATAGGTAACCGCTCACTACCCCAACTGCGCCAAAGCTCCGAAGTAACCATTAGGGT
>CAYZFT010000067.1:0-5016 GCA_964477925.1 uncultured Candidatus Saccharibacteria bacterium | reverse complement strand
GGGTCACCAAATTTATCGTCAGATTAGAAAAGTTCCAAAATTTATCTTTTGGGACTTTTCTGTAATTACACCCCGTAAACTGAGCTCCACTCTCTGCGATTAGCCGGGGATGGACTTATGTTACTTATAAATATACCGATATAATTACCGATATATGATATAATGAGAGTATGAACAACCCAACATTTACCGTGACTCCTAAGGCCCTAGATTTCGTTGCTAAAATTGCTGAAGCAGTCGGTGAGTTACAGGGTTCGGGCGAGTATGCGCGCAACTTACGCCTACGAAAAGTAAATCGACTACGTTCAATTCAATCTTCCCTAGCTATCGAGAATAACTCATTATCGATTGATGAAGTAGCCGACATTATAAATGGCAAACGCGTGCTCGGGGCACCCAATGAAATTCAAGAGGTAAAAAATGCATACAATGCATACGAGCACTTGTTGCAGTATGAACCTTATTCGGTTAATGATTTCCTAAAAGCCCATCGCTACATGACCGAAGGCTTAGTAAGTAACTCGGGAAAGTTCCGCTCAAAGGGGGTCGGGGTGTATGCCGGCGATCAACTTATACATGTCGGAGCGACGGCTGATTTTGTCCCAAGGTTAATCACTGATTTACTCGCATGGGGACTAGCCTCAGCAGTACACCCGCTCATCAAGAGTTGTATTATGCATTTTGAGATTGAATTCATCCATCCATTTACTGATGGCAACGGCCGAATTGGACGACTCTGGCAGACACTCATCCTCAGCCAGTGGAATGAATTATTTGCCTGGCTTCCAATCGAAACACTGGTGTATGAAAACCAGCAAGCGTACTACGACGCGCTTCAGCAAGCGGGCAAATCTGCCGATTCTGGTGTCTTTATTGAATTTATGCTCGATGTCATTTATCAATCACTTGCAGAGCTCCCCGTACACAAGGTTACCGATATATTTCCCGATATAGATACCGATATGTTTTCAAAGACTGCACTTGAATTTCTAGAATCTATCATAGGCTATATCGAAAAACATGGAGAAATCACAAATTACCGTGCACAAACTCTGACAAATATGTCGGCTGAAAGTGTAAAGAAGTACCTAGCTAAATTTGTTGAAGCTGGGTTATTCCAAGCGGTTGGCGAGAACAAGGGACGAAAATACATTACCCAAGCCAAGTTGTAAAGGCTTGCTACTTGCCGAGAATTTCTTTAAAACCTTTACTGAAACGCTCTAAACCATCCAAAAAGGTGCTCCGATTTCTACCAATCAAGTTCACCAATGAAATTGCCTCAGCATCGCTGGGGCAATTTTATTGGCCACTCGGTGAGCCTAACTCTGATTGCAAAGCTGCACCAGCTGCGGCAATCGGAGTTCGGCAGAGTGAGCGGTAGAAAAGAAAGCGCCAAAGTTCCTCTATCAGCGGTTGGCAACTTCAACTTCAGGGGCTTACTCGACGAGCTACATGCTGACAATTTACGTGCCAATAGAACGTGAACCACATGCACTCCCGTGGTACATCAGTCCTCGTATCATAGAAATGTACCCCTATCTGTTAGACGTGGGTACTATAGGCTTGGCGCGGGAGCCCGCGCGTCTTTCTGAACAGAGTGAAGAATCTTCCTTTTTGTAGCTGAGGTAAGAAGATCTTTCGTCTGCTACAGCGGACTCAAGACGACAAAATAGTTGAGGCGCTAGTAGTGCATGTGGGCCAGGATATAAACTTGTCTCTTAGCGTATACTTAAACATGATGAAAAAGCATGTTGTGGTAATTGGGGGTGGTATGTCTGGGACTGCGGCCGCACATGAGCTTATCAAGTATGGCTACGACGTAACTATTATCGAGAAAGATTCACGCCTCGGTGGTCGTATGTGCACCGAAACCATTGATGGTCTCATCTCAGAGATGGGCGCTGGTTTCTTGATGGGCATGTACACCAACACTCTTGCTTTTTTACGGGAAGCAAGGCTCGAGACGAAACTGATTCGCCGCAAAAGCGCAGTGTATATCGTCAGAGACAACACACAGCATGGCTTGCGAAAGGCATCGACAATTGTTGGCACTAGATGGTTATCGTTCGGCGCGAAGTTTTTGCTGGTGAAAGAGGTGCTACAAGCTCTCCCAAAGTGGCGACTACTCGATATCCACACAATCTGGCACGACGACCGGGTCAACGAAAAAACAGTCAGCGACCACTTAAACGGCAAATACGGTCGCGAGCTCGTCGACTATGCGCTCGGCCCCGCACTTAACAGCTACTTTTACTACTCACCAAAGCAGACATCCTACGCGCTCATCTTGGCACTGTTCCGAGTCAGCCTAAGTCTTACGGGGAGCCACACGTATATTATGCAAGATGGCCTTAGGCAAATCCCCGAAGCGGCGGCGCAAGGCTGCGAGGTTCTTCTAAGCACCAAAGTAGACAAAGTGGTGCATAGACAAAACGGACGATTCGACATTACTATCCGTGGCACAGCCGAAGAACGTATACTCACAGCAGACGGAGTTGTATGTGCGACCACAGCGAGCGCCGTGCCAAAGATTATTACCTGCTTATCTTCCGCTCAGAGAGATTTTTTCAGCCGCGTTGAGTACTCTTCAACATCTATTGCAGCATACTGCGTCGAACGCTCAACCCCACCACGCACCTACGCCATATCACACCCCAGAGAAGCTACTATGCCACTTGCAGCAATCACTGTCTCGTCAGATCTTTCACCTCGCGCCGATAGTGTCAAACTTTACGGTTCTGGCTCGATGGGTACGAAACTCTGCACCATGACCGACGAAGCCATTGAGGCCTGTCTCTCAAAAGCTGCCAGCTTGGACATGTCCAATGCACAAGCCAATAAAACTTGGCGGGTTAAAAAGTGGAAAGAGGCCATACCAAAGTTTAGCACCGAACATCTTGTGCGCCTTCAGAGCTTTGCGCGTGGCGACATCGAAGACAAAGCTATGGCCCTCACCTTCGCGGGTGATTACATCGGCGGTCCACTCATTGAAGGAGCTTTCACGAGCGGCATACAAGCCGCCGAACGCCTTCACAATCGATTATATAACTAGCACCCTACCCTCACTTGGTCTTGTCTGATTACAGATTAGTCCCATTAATGCTAGTATAAAAAGCATGAACAAACAAGCACTTAACCATTGCGTACAGTACGTCGCATCGTGGCTCCAGTATCGTTATGAACAATCAGAAATCCCAGGATATGTCGTCGCAATCGCGCACAAAGGCGAGTTGCTACTCAATGAGTCATATGGCTTTGCTAATCTTGAGTCAAAAACCAAGCTCACCCCGCAGCACATATTTCGAATCGCCTCACATTCCAAGACGTTCACGGCAACAGCAATTATGCAGCTTCAAGAGCAGGGCATGCTCCGTGTCGACGACCGCGTTGTTGACTATCTACCGTGGCTCAACGGCCACAATGATTATCGGTGGCAAACCGTTACTCTGCGCCAACTTTTGTCACATAGCGCCGGTATCATTCGTGACGGGCTAGATTCAGACTATTGGCAGCTCGAGCAGCCCTTCCCCGACGAGCAACAACTAAAAGATGCCGTCATGGAGACACCGCTCATCATTGACAATAACACCAAGCTCAAATATTCAAATTTTGGTTATTCCCTGCTCGGCATGGTGATTGCGAACGTCTCGGGCATGCCATATCACGAGTATGTGACTAACCACATTATAAAACCGCTTGGTCTGAGCAATACCGGTCCTGAATACAGCCCTGCCATACATAGTCAGCTCGCTACTGGTTACAGCAGGCGTGACGTCGAAAAACAGCGCCTTCCAATTGCAACCATCGATACACAAGCAATGGCCGCGGCAACCGGCTTTTACGCCACAGCCGAAGACCTGTGCAGGTACTTCTCAGCTCATTTTATCGGCACAGGTGCCTTGCTGAGTGATGACTCAAAAAAAGAGATGCAACGCTTACAGTGGCCCATTAAGCAGGCCAGTCAGAGCAATAACAGAGGGTATAGCCTAGGTTTTGACATAGAACACCTCAAGAAACGAAAAACTTTCGGACACAGCGGAGGTTTCCCTGGAATGGCCACAAAAACTATGGCTGACCCTGACAATGAGCTGGTTGTGGTGGTTTTGACTAATTGCATCGACGGCCCGGAATCGAGCATCGCCAAGGGTATATACAGCCTCATCGATTACTACCAGGCACATTCATCAGTAAAGCCCGCGCATAATCTCAGCATGCTTGAAGGTAGGTATGTAAGCCTGTGGGGTGCCCAAAATATTATCGTCCTAGGCGATAGTGTCATTGCAGTCTCGGAAGAAGATTGGCGGCCCCTTTTAACGGTCGAGAAGTTGTCATACATTGATGAAGCCACGTTCAAAATCGTCGATGCAGAAAGCTTTGGCTCTGAAGGTGAGCTCGTGCACTTTAACGTGCATGACGGAGCGGTAGCATCTATTAACTATGCTGGCCTAACTATGTGGCCGGAGCATATTTGGCGCGAAAAACAACTCAAAAGAGACAGTATTGGCTAAATTATCCGTCGAGGATTAAGTGCTTGGTTCTGTAGCCCTACTCAGATACTGCAACAACACAGGCGCCAATCTGACCCACAGTCACTTTTTGCCACTGTCATTTCGACCGATTCGCTGTACAGCGGAGGAGAGATCACCTAAGAAAGAGAAGATCCTTCGTGTTGCTCAGGATGACGAGAATAATAAGCTTCGTTCGAGACAAAAGTGGCTGTGGGGCAGAAGCTAATCAACAAACAGGGTTAATACGCTATAATGCTACATAATGATTGAGACAGACAGAGAAGCCATAGTAGCACAGTACCTCACCGAGGTGCGTGAGCAGTTCGAGAGTGGGCACGCCATCGAGCACGCCTACCGCCCTGCGCTCAAAGCGCTCATGAGCAGTTTCGAAGATGTTGTGGCCGTCAACGACCCGAAACACAGTGAACACGGTGCCCCTGACTTCGTATTCCTCAAGAAGTCAAACAACAAGATTATCAAAGGCTATGCCGAGGCTAAAGATATTACC
>CAYZFT010000066.1:0-5055 GCA_964477925.1 uncultured Candidatus Saccharibacteria bacterium | reverse complement strand
TTGGCCCGCCGACTCGCCGTGGCTCGCCATGTTCCAAAATGCGTACACCTGGACCGTAGGAAAATAGTCGATTTTCAATTATAGATTATTGATTTTCGGGTTGAAATCTGGGGTTTAGAATCTAGATTCTGGATTCTAGAATCTTGAATGTCTGCAAGGAGATTCTTCGACTCCAGTTTGTTTCACTCAGAATCACAGGGGGCTGTTGGAGCCAGGGGCACTCTGGAGGCATCCAGGACGGAAATGTTGTTGTCTGTTACAACATCAGGACACATGCGTAGCGTAACGTTAGTGGAGCTTAGTGTGTGGTCGTTGTAACTAGCAACAACAGATCACCAAGATGGTGGAAGCGTGCCGAGCTTTTCTGGTTCTCTTTTGTCGGTACAAAAGAGAATCCGCCTGTGGTGCGGGGACCACAAAGAAAATAGACCCGCTGATTTCTTGCCGACTGGACCCCGCCTTCGCGGGGATGACGAGGAGACTCTTTGATATCTTTGGCTTCGCTCACCCATCAGAAACAACCACGCTCGGGTCGGTGGTATACTAGCACCATGAGTGAGGTACGACGTTTAGTTGTCATTTACAACCCGGCAAGCACAGGCAAAAGCAGGCAAGTAGCCGAGCGCTTTGCGGCGCGTGTGCAACGGCGCATCGGCATACCCGTCGAGCTAATGGCGACAGAACACCGTGGCCACGGCGAAATCCTGGCCCGCAAAGCAGCTCAACGTGACCGCCACACTATGATTATCAGTGCCAGCGGAGACGGCGGCTACCACGAGGTAGTAAACGGCATATTGCAATCAAACAACCCCGACGCCATTACTGGCCTCCTGCCCGCAGGCAATGCCAACGACCACTACAGTTTTATGCATCACGGCGATGTCATCCGCCGCATCGGCACGGGTCGCGCCGAGCACATCGATGTCCTACAGGTTACTTCAAGCACCGGCTGGACACGCTACGCCCACTCGTACGCCGGCGTCGGCCTTACCAGCCAAATCAACGACCTGCTCAAACAGTACGAGTACCACCCGGTGCGTGAATTCCGCCTAGCATTTTGGAAAGCACTTAATGTAACACCTGTTAGGGTCAGCGTCGCCGGTAAAACCAAGCGACTCGATAACTTACTATTCCTCAATGCCGGCCGCATGTCTAAAATGATTAAAATGAGCGGCAGAGCCTCGATTAGCGATGGTAAATTCGAGATTATGGAAATTAAAGCCGGTGCCATTATGGACCTCGCAAGCTATTTTCTCCGCGCCATAACCGTCGGTGTCAGCAATGCCAAACAGGTCAAAACCTACGAGTTTACCTGTGAACACGATATGGGCCTACAGATGGACGGCGAACGCACACAGTTGCACGCTGGCGAGACCATCACCGTCACCATCGTACCCCGCGCCCTCCACTGCATCATTTAGCTATTCGGTAGATACTTTCCGACTTCTCTCAGAGAACCAACTATATGTGTCGGTTCGTACGCAGGATTCTCGGGCAGTTCGTCGCTGAACTTACCCTGTCTGACCCAAATTGTCGTCGCACCTAGGCTATTGCCAACTGCTAGCTCCGAGCGAGCACGGTCCCCGATGAAAATAGTGTCTTTGGGGCTATTTACGTCTACGAAATCAGTAAATAATGCGGTATCTTTGTCACCTTCCTGAAACTTGATATCGGTAAAGTAGCTTTCTACTCCAAGACGCTTAACTTCTCTGTGCGTATCATCCGAGCCCTTACCAACAAGAATCAATCTGCTGCCGTTTTCTTGGCTCAAATATTCAAGTAATTCGACCGCGCCTTCGATCAACTTGGCCGTGTCAGTATTATATAGCGTTCGTTTCCAGTCAAAAATGCACGTTGCCATTAGCCGACCCCTTTGTTACATTTAGCATAATTACGTACTCCGCCTTAGGCTGAGTGGGGAAGTGAGGAAGATAACTGAGACCGCAGCGACCCAAGCGATAGCGACAAGCCAGCCGGCAATGATGTCGGATGGGTAATGCACCCCAAGGTACAGCCGCGTAAAGCCAATGATGAGTACATATACAGCACCGGCAGCCATTGCCACGTATCGCCAGCGCGTAAACCATACTGCCGCGACAATACTTGTCGCTAGCGCCGCGCTGGCGATAGCATGACCGCTCGGAAAGGAAAATGATGTTTCATTGACAAGATGTTGCCACAGCTCCGGCCTTGCACGAGCAAAAAATGCCTTCAAGGCAAAGCTGAGTACCGAGGCACCGCCCACGCCGACAACAATGAGCAGGGCATGATTGCGAAACTGTTTTAGCCACAGCCAGCCAGCAAGCATCACGGTTATAATTGGCACAAAAAGTGACCCACCGAGCTGCGTCGCACATCGTGCAGCCCCGTCAAGCCATGGCGTCGATAGACCATGAATCCAGCCTAGCACCGCAGTATCGACTGGCAACGTTTCGCGCTCGCGCACATCCCACGCCAACTTTGCAAAAACAAGCACACACACCATAAAAAGCCCCAGCGTCAGTAGTAACCGCACGGCGATGTGTTTGTCTCGCATAAAAAATAGTTTGCGTTTCACTCACACATTGTACCGCATATGCTTGGCGGGCAGATTATCAAGCTGACCACGACCACTCACCCTGAGCCCCGACCTCTGTCATGCTGAACTTGATTCAGTATCCCATCATATTAGAGAACCGCTAGATATTTCCGACGAGACCCTGAGATACGTCCAGGGTGATAGGGCTAGATTACATACGAGAAAAATCATAATAAAACACCCCAAAGTTAGGGGTGTTTTATGTGACAACTTTAGTTGGCTATGATGCGAGTTGTTGGCGCCAGGCGCGGATGCGCTTCGTTTTAATTTTTTCGGCTTCAAGCAGCCATTTGTCTTCAAATTGTTCGGTGTCGATGGTAGTTATATCGGCGACACGCATCGGTTGCGAGAGTACATTTAATCTTTTTAGTGATAATCGTTTCATGGCGTAAACCCCTTTCTACGATTAATTTGTTTTATTCATGGGGCGTTTCGGCAAGTTGGTCAAACGCTCATACCCACAAGCATAACTGAAAAGCCTGAGAGTGCGCTGTGAAAAACCTCACTGCGCGGCAACAATCTGCCGTCAAAGCAGCTAAGCTGATCACCTCATTTGCGGCACTCAAAATATGTCTTGACTAGCAGGATTATAATAAGTAGTACGGTATTATACCGATTTAATCAACTAGGTGAGGTAACACAATGTTTACTAGTACATTCGAAAGGTCAGGTGACATATTTGTCCCACGTTCGGTCGGTGCAGCCCAATATGATTTGAGCCCGCGTACATATGAACGGTCGCTCTCTGAAGCTGAGCTAAGCGAACTTGGATGGCCAGACGCAACACCAGCTGATGTAGTTGCGAACTTTGCTATGACGGAACAAACAAATATGGCCGTTTTTCGCGAAACCGAAGATGCAAGAGCGAGCGGGGCGCAGCACGATATCGAGCTGTCAAACGGCGAACATGTCAGAATCTTAGTTCTCCCTAGGCGCAAACGCAATACGGGAAATTTCGCAATAACTGATGAAAATTATTGTTTTCTTGACGCCGAAGGGCAAGACCCCCAACAAAGAAGTCTCTTAATAAAAGGTGGTCGGCACTCGTACCTAAATAATCCCTTTTCCATAACCGAGAATCACGGGGTTGTTGCCACAAATTACCACACACCGGGGCAAAAACTGGGAATACCCCATTTTGATATTGACATGGCTATTGCCGAAGCCCTAGACGATGAGTATACCGTTTGGGATAACCACCAGGACATCGGTGCGTCGGCTAGGTCACATCCACATATCCAAAGTGGCAAAATCGTAACGCCAATCAGGCAAGCCATTAATGACACATCAGTAAACAAGCCAGAACAGCAAGTGCCCATTCAACTAAACAGCGATGTCTCGTCATATTTGGCCGGTGCGCTCATCGGAACTGTCATAGTAGCCGAGAGCAACGATAAAGCCGCCCTCAAAGACGCCCTGGAGACCATAGATAATAGATTACGAGATACGCCAGATTCCAACAATGAGGCTCGGGCGAACCGTACTCTATCTTACCAAGACGGCGTATTCAGAATGATTTACCATCCCCGTAATGCTTTTCGTCCCGATGAGCTTATTTACCGTGTACCAGTCGTAGGTCCACTAGTGTTCAGAGTCAGCGGCGCTGCACTTGAGAAAGACCGTGTCATCCCAGTCCCCGATGCTTATCCAGACCACAGATCAGCTGAGGTTTTTAAAAAAAGCGGCGTGATTGTGCCAGTCTTGGAAGAGGTTGTACGTTATGGCTATTCGTCCCGCAAATCCATACTCATGAAGCTCGGCGCTATAACCGAGTTTGCAGACATTCCAGACGACCCCACCTTAAAGCTCGCCGCCTAAACCATAGTTAAAACACGACGCAACACTGCCGAGTACAGTTAAAGATCCTTGGTTATCTCTCGCTAGTATTGACGCTAGCATAAAAAGTTCTATAATAGCCGATATACTTCTTAATTCAATCACAAATGCGAGAGGACTTATAAACTATGGCACTATCGGAAGAATCATTCCCACCAAGAATCGTCGCTGGCGAAGAGGTTCCTTACCCCGGCACCGTCACATTGCAGCCAGCACCCACCATGCGTAAGGCGCAACTATCTGACGAGATGTTCCCCGGCCAAAATGACGCAGGCGCACATTATATGACCCCTATTGATACAGCTCAACCCCACCATCGTCTCCCTGGAGACGTTCCAGCCGATGAGTTATACCATAGCGCGATCACGGCGCAAGAGAATATGGCGGCACGCAGAGACGAGCTTGCTCGAAGGTTTGCCAAGGCGGGCCATCCCAAATTGGCCGAAGTTATTACACAGCACACTCATGAGCGTATAGAAGAGTCGCAAAAAAATATTAACGTTTTGCAAGCTGCAGTCGACGCCGAACAAGCTCGTAAAATTGGCGCCACTGTTGTTATTCCTGAGTAGACGTGGTATTATGCCGTTACTAGAAGGCTGCGAAAAAGGGGTGGCCGAAGCAATTCGGACATTCAGGTTCTA
>CAYZFT010000065.1:0-5122 GCA_964477925.1 uncultured Candidatus Saccharibacteria bacterium | reverse complement strand
GTTTGGTCGAGGTCATCGGCTTTGACCGTCCATGACTGTTCGCTCGTTTCACGAGTCTTGAACTTCGTGAGGAAATCGTCAAAATCATGGATGTTGAGCGGGTTTGTCTTGCCAAGGCTACGACCCGGGTTGAGCTGGTAGTACCAAATCTCCCGCGTTGGCTCGCCCTTGCGGAAGAAGAGCACGACAGTTTTCACGCCAGTTGAGCCGGTTGCACTAAAGACACCACCTGGCAGATCGAGGATGGTATGCAGGTTGAACCCTTGCAGCAGTTCTTTGCGAATCTTGCCAGTCGCGCCAGTCGGCTCATTTGTCAGGAATGTGTTTTTTATAACTATCGCTGCTTCGCCTCCTGAACGGAGCTTTTTCATAAAATGCTGGAGGAACAAGTTTGCCGTTTCACGCGTCGGAACCTTGAAATTGCGCTGCACTTCAGGACGCTCATTGCCACCAAATGGCGGGTTCGCAAGTATGTAGTCAAAGCGGTCTTTTTCCTGAATGTCACGCGTGTCTTCGTTGAGCGTGTTCGCGTGAACCATGTTCGGTGACTCTATACCGTGCAAGATCATGTTCATCGTGCCGAGTAGGTACGGCTCTGGCTTTTTGTTCTTAGCGTAAAATGTACTCTCTTTTAGAAACGAAAGTTCGTTTGCTGTTTTAACCTGACTGCGCAAGTACGCATAACTTTCTGTTAAAAATCCAGCAGAGCCGGCCGCACCGTCGTAGATGGTTTTGCCAAGCTTTGGCTGTACTGTCTGAACCATCGCCTGTATAAGTGGCCGCGGCGTATAAAACTCACCGCTACGCCCCGCACCGCCCATCAGCTTCAACCGGTCTTCATAGAGCGCCGACAACTGATCGAGTTCTTCCTGAGTCTGAAACTGTAAGCTGTCTATGATGTCGATGACTTCGCGAAGGTTACGCCCACTGTGGATTTTGTTCGTAATCTCGCCAAAAATCTCGCCAATCTTGTACGTCAACGTTTTTGGGTCATTTTCGGCATTCTTGAACGATCGTAGATAGGGGAAAAGCTGATGATTCACGAAACCCGCCAGGTCGTCGCCCGTCATCTGTGCCGAAATATCGGGCGAGCCGTCCGCTTTTTTGGGCGCCGCCCACATATCCCACTGGTACTCGGTTTTGAAAAGCGGCTGGTATGGGGTCTGATGCAGTATTGCTTCATCTTTGCGCGTTTCCTCGAGGTCGTCGAGGTACTTCAAGAACAAAATCCACGACATCTGTGCCATGTAGTCATTTGCGCCATTCGTTCCCGCGTCTTCAAAAAGAATGTTATCGATACGTTTAAACTCAGTTCGAATATCGGCCATTTTTTCTCCTGAAATTATAGGGGTATTATACTCCAAAATATCTGTACTATCACGGGTTATGCTTCGCTTTGCAGCATAACCAATAAACACAAGTTTCAAATAATTGAGTTGTACTTGTCTTTTGTGACGATAAGATGATCATTGAGCTGCACACCGAGCAGTCTTGCTGACTCTTTCAGGCGGTTTGTTACTTCTTGGTCGGCCGCAGATGGTTCGGTAGCGCCACTCGGGTGGTTATGAGCGACAATGATACTAGCGGCGCGGTCGGTGATAGCATCGGCAAAGACTTCGCGCGGATGCACAAGGCTACTCGTGAGTGTGCCGATGGTAATGGTACGCTTGGCGATGAGGCGGTTCGCCCCATCAAGCGTCAAACAGACGAAATATTCCTGCTTTTTATCGCGAATGTCGGCGAGTTGCAGGGCGGCTTTTTCTGGTGTGTCGATGATGGGGCGTTCAGAGACTTCAAACTGCCTACGCCACAGCTCAAACCCCGCCATAATCTGCGTCGCCTTGGCCGGTCCAAGGCTATTAACCCCAAGCAGGTCATCAAAGGTCAGCTCACTTCCCTTTTCTTTCAAGAGTTTGTGTACACTACGCGCAATCTTGGTCACGTCGGCCTGTGCTGTGCCACTGCCGATAATCGCCATCAAGAGCTCATAATCTGACAGCGCCGCTGCGCCCTTGGCGGCGAGCTTTTCGCGTGGTCGCAAATCTTTCCGTGTATCTTTTATGCTCCGCATGGCTAGCAGTATACCCGATTTGCGCAAACAAATGGAGTCAAAGCGTACAGTTCGGCATGTTGCGCTAGGTCTAACCTAGCGCAGAGGCGGCAACGGTTTGCTGCGGGATAGGGCGCAGGGCACATGGGATTGGCCTGGTGATTTGTGGCGTCAAACACACCACCGGCTCGTAGCCAAATCTTTATGGAAGACTCAAAACGGGTCAGTACCGTAACCATCACGCGAATCACGGAGCGCCTCTCTGAGGTCTTGTAAATCATCTACATCACGCACGATATACATGATGGTTGGGTCAGCTACCGTTTCCGATATATACATGTGGTATGTCAAAACAGATGAGTTGACACCATTCTCACTTTTCCAGCCGCCAAATGCACTAAGCTCGGCATTGTCGAGCCCTGGTATATCAAGCCAGTAGTTGTCATTTGCGAAGATCTTCCATATGGTGGCGGCAATTTTGCGGGGTTCCTGGCTTATGAATGTTTTATATGACGCGGTTGGCAGCTTGTCGAGCAAGTAATGAGCAATCTGTGTCGGTTCGGTTAGGTCAATCTTGTCTAGCTCGTAGGGCTCCTGACTAATCTTGTGCAGCTCGAGTAGCCAACCTTCACGTTTTTTGATTGCTGGCTTTATGTGTATGCGAACAAAATCATCAATCGCTTGGTGAGCTGCCTGAAAACCGGCAACGTACTCGTCTAAGCGAACTTTTTCGAACTTGGCATTTTCATCAGCACAATACACCGCCTCGATAACCTCACGGCTAAAGGGTGTGTCTTTCCGTGATACATGAGCCGTATTGTTGTCGAGGAATTGGATTGCCCGGGCGAGTTTGTTGTGGCGAGATGCTAACAAATATCCCTCTTCTTGCGATTTGGCACCCGATAGAAGCGGCCCCAGTGTTTGCTCTAACAGCATACCAAGTTTTTCTGGTTCGCCGTACGTTGCATGGTAAACAATCTTAGCCCTAAGCTCATCCAACCCCAAGTCCGAGAGTGCCCAGTCGAGATACCCAAGCGCTTGCTTCTCGCGCTGTTTGAGTAGTTTGCGAACCGCCACCGTATCATCACAATGAACGTATTGTTCTAAGTTTTCTTGCCAGTCTGACAGGTCGTAGTCATCCATCTCAGGCTCATCGTCGGTGACTGGCTCGTCATACGGCAGTATGTCATGTTCTAGCATACGTGCCCAGACATCTATCTTGGATTCTACAATGGGAATATCGGCAATGTCATACCAGAGCAATGTCAGGGTTTTGTAGATTGACGGCGGGGCTTTTTCGATAGAACTGGGCGGGTTTGACGGTTCATGTTGTTTCAGTTTCTTCTCAATCTGAGCGAGTAGTGCTATGTAGCGGTCAGCAATTTCACTAAATGGGGTGTCTAGCGGGTCTGTTGTAATGCGTAGCTGATCAAAAAGACGCCGTGCGGCCTGTCGCACCATGCCGTCAGGGTGTTCTAGCCCGCGCCAAGCTTCACGTAACAACTCATCTTTGTGTTCCGACGCCTTTTTGCTCCAGCAGGCATTGCCGAGTAGTTTGAGTAAGTTTTCATAGCGCCGAGCGTCTGCGACAATAGCTTGGTCTGGGGGTAGGTACTCAAAAATCACTCGTTTTTGCAATTCACCGTCTCGGTATTTGCCGTTATTAATCTCTTTGATTGCCATCTTAGCTGCCTCGCGGTCTGACGAAAGCGATTTGGCCACAAGCTCTCGGTACTCGGTAACGGTGTGTTTGCTCTGGCTCATTTTTCAACTCCTATCTTCCAGACACCTTTTTCGCGAAAAGCGGGTATGGTCTGGCGCTTTGCAGCATTAAGCACACTGCTAGCTGGCCGATTTTGCTGGCTGGCGTACTCTGCTAGGCGTACGATATCAAAACCCTTCAGATATGCGAGCCGCTTGTGGAGCGACTCTCGGAGCGCAAGCAATAGCACATCGCTCATACCTATAAAGCCCTCTGTATCTTGATATGCAGTAAATAGCGGGTAATAATCGCTGTGCTTGCCTTTGTTGCGAATAATAATCGGCGGGTAACCATAGGCTGCAAGCTGCAAGTTAATTAAAACTCGACCAATCCGCCCATTACCGTCGCAAAATGGGTGGATACGCTCGAATTCAAGGTGAAACCGGGCGATTCGGTCGACGAAGTATTCATCATGTGCACTTTTGAAATCGTCGATAAGTATCTCGAGTAGCGACTCGACATGCTCTGGCGCTGGCGCGATGTGCGTGCCGACGCGGACGTACTCACCCGCACGGCGTAGCCGCCCAGCGATACTGTCGTTTATACCACCAATGAGCATCTGATGAAGTAACAATATATTTTCTACAGTAAGGTCTAGGTTTGGTCGCGTCGAAAGATACTCGAGCACGCGGGCAAGGTTTTTTGCCTCGTAGAGTTCACGCACCGTAACATCACGCGTAACTCCTTGCTCGAGTAATATTTTCTCGGTTTCTTTTAGTGTAAGCGTCGAGTTCTCGATAGCATTAGAGTTGTAGACAAGCTCTGGTAACTCTGCCTCTTCGAGCAAGCGCAGCAACGAGTCTTTCCCGCCGCGGAGTGACTCGAAACCCATTTTTAGCCGTGCAAGCAGCTCCTTGTCAGATGTGTTAATCATGCCAACATTGTAGAAAATTCACGAGGTTTTGTCAATTATACGTGAATTTTGTTGAATGTTACAGCAAATTAACGTGTTTTTAAGAAATTTTGAGGGGAGATTTTACGGGTGTGGAAATATTCGTACAGTGTGTATATAGTACTAGGCATATGAAACTTCTTAAAATAATCCTTCTTAGCTTATTCATCGGCGCCGGCGTGGCGGTAACATTTTTTGTATTTGAAGAGCTGTTGCACCTTGCAACCGAACTGGTTTGGCACGAGTGGTTGCACACTGACGAGCAGCGACTGCTGATTGTGCCACTTGTCGCTGGTTTGACACTCCTATATTTCTGGCTGCAGCATGTGCTCGACCGACCCGCCGAGGGTCATGAATCGCATGGACTTGACGCTGACCCGGCCAAAAACACACTGCGTCGCTTTGGGGTCATCTTACT
>CAYZFT010000064.1:0-5330 GCA_964477925.1 uncultured Candidatus Saccharibacteria bacterium | reverse complement strand
AGGGGTGTATAATCGTATTATACCACCGTATACATACTTGTCAATAGCTAGGGGGCGACGGCTCTTTTTGGAACGTAATTAGAACAGACGTGACGGGACTTTGCACAGGGCATTTCGTAGCTTCGCCAGCGGGTGAAGCCCCTGAAAATCACGCAGTGTAAAGGTCGAGCACGATTTGAGATCATTGCGGTACGTGGCGAGGTGTGTCTCGACGGTCTTTGCATCGTAGACGAGGCAGGTGTTTTCTTTTTGCAGGTTAAAGCTGCGCATGTCAAAGTTGGTTGTACCTACAGACAGCACCGTATCATCAACGAGCATGGTTTTGACGTGGAAAAAGCCCGTATCGTAAAAGAATATTTTGACGCCTGCCTCAAGCGGCTTTCTAAAATACGCCTTGCCGGCCCACCATGGGACATTCTTGTCGGGGACGCCAGTCATCATTATTTGCACGTCAACGCCCGACAAACCGGCGGTGATAAGTGCGTCGAGGAGCGTCTGATCGGGGATGAAGTAAGGCGTTTGAATATACACGCGCTCGTTGGCGCTCAAAATAAGCTTGAGGTAAACTTGCTTAAGTGTCTCCCACTTGAGGTCAATCGATGAGTACGCCATCTGTACTGGCTTAGGGTTGGCGGGGACGGGGATTGAAGGAAAGTACTTTTCGGCATATATGTCTTCGCCAGTCTTGAGCAGCCAACGGAGCGCAAAAATATCTTGCAGGTCGAGCAGAGCCGGCCCAGTAATCTCGACCGAGCTGTCGCGCCATGATTTGTACTTTTTGCCGCCATCGATGTATTCCTGACCTATGTTGTGCCCGCCAGTAAACGACACACGACCGTCAACCACCGTAATCTTGTGATGATTACGGAAATTGAGCAGGTAAATTGCCGTGTTATCGGCGGCAATGTGCGCACCGGCCGCCTGAAGCTCTTTGAGCTCGCTTTTGCCGTACATGATTGACCCAAGCGCATCATAGAGCAGCCGTACTTCAACACCGTCGCGCAGCTTTGCGAGTAATATGTCGGTGAGTTCTCTCGTTAGTTCATCTTTTTCCCAGATGAAATACATCATATGTATGTACTGTTTCGCACTCTTCAACTGGCGTTTGAGCTCGTCGAAAAACTCTTTACCGTCCTCATAAAGCGTCACTTTTTCTGCAGGCAGCACATAGCAATCATTGTTGCTCTCGATAAGCTGAGAAGTCGTGACGATATCTGGGTCGGCAGTTGTCTCACGAAACTGCTTTGAGAACGTTTTGTAGGAGGCATGAGCCTCTGGAAATATCTTTTCGCGCTTCTTTTGGGCGACGCGCATTTTTCTGCGAAGTGGCGAGGTCTCGTTGCGGTAGTTTTTGCCAAGAAAATAGTACAGAACAACGCCTGCGACGGGCAGGGCAAGCAGCACGATGAGCCACGTCATCGTCGTGTCGGTACTACGGTCATCGCCGATAATAAAGACGATGACACCAATATAATAAAGTATGGCCGCAGCCGAGAATAGTAGAGCTAGTAGTTCGCGTAGTGGTATATCCATGACGCAATCATACACCAACGGGGGTATTTCCCAAAAAGTATGTACCTGCTTTTAGTGCCAAACCAACCCCTTGCAACCATACTATAGTGACCCCTGCGGGGTATCGCCTTCGGCTCCTCCGCACCAAAAGGGTCGAGAGTGAACTCTCGCTTCCTTTCGGTGCTACGCCGAACCCTGCGGGTTCAACTCTCAGAGAGAGCACCAAAGTAAAAACCCCAGCCAATGACTGAGGTTTTTACTTTGGTGACCCCTGCGGGGTTCGAACCCGCGATTTTCTGGATGAGAACCAGATGTCCTAAACCGCTAGACGAAGGGGCCAGTGTCACAATATGAATTGTTAAGGGTTCGACCCCTACGGGGTTCGGTCACCTTCGGCGACCCCGCAACTTTCATACTATAAGCATAGCTTAAAATCTGAAAGGTTGCCTTGCGAATTGCCACTGGCAATTCTCACCCGCGATTTTCTGGATGAGAACCAGATGTCCTAAACCGCTAGACGAAGGGGCCAGACGCTACGCTTCAGTTTTCAATTAGCAATTTGCAATTTTCAAACAGAAGGGCAAGTTAGCTGCAGTATTGTAGCATAACGGGGGTCAAAAGAAAACACCCACCCGCCAAGCCGCAACAGGGGTTGCAAAAGCCAACGCGAACACCGATAATAAACGTAAGCGTAAAATTATGAATACAATGTTGCTTATCATCGGTGGGGGAGGCATACTGCTGCTCGTAGTGGGCCTTTTTGTCGGGCTCCGCCTGCATGGACGCGGCCAAAAAACATCAGCTATCAGCCCAAACAAACTTGCCGTTAACCTGCGCGACGAAAAAGCTAAGTCAGATATTATCTTGCGTGCAATCGACGATGGTGTTGTTCTCATTGACAATCAAAGTGTCATCCGCCACTTCAACCAAGGCGCCGCCGATATCACCGGTTGGAAGCGCGAAGAGGCCGAGGGGCTCGACTGGCGGTCAGTATTCCGCTTCACGAATGACAAAGGCGAAACGCTCGAAGACAACGCAACACCTTTCGCTAAGGCGGCCGCAGCCAATACCCCAGTACGCGACAATACCCTCAACATTGTCGGCAAAACAAATAAATCAATTGCGACCAGTTTTAGCGTGTCGCCACTCAGTGACGGCGGTAGCCGCTCAGAAGGGCTTGTTGGGGTTTTCCGTGATGTCAGCCAGGAGCGACAAGAAGAAAACCAACGAGCCGAGTTTATCAGCACTGCCAGTCACGAAATGCGCACACCCGTTGCAGCCATTGAAGGCTACCTCAGCCTTGCCCTCAGCGACAAAGTCGCCACCATCGACAGTCGTGCTCGCAACTACCTCGAGAAAGCACACGAGAGCACCAAACACCTTGGTCAGCTCTTTCAAGACCTCCTGACAAGTGCCAAGGCCGAAGATGGCCGCCTCACTAGCCACCCGCGCATCGTTGAACTGGGTGAATACATCGAGAAACTTGCGAGCGACCTCCGTTTTGCCGCCGAAAAAAAGCAGCTATTTATGGAGTTCGTCTTTGGCAATAGCACCATCACCGACACCAGCCACCCGACCGAGTCTGGCACTAAAACCGTACGCCCCTTATACTACGTGCGAGTCGACCCCGACCGCTTGCGCGAGGTCATCACCAACATCTTTGACAATGCCTGTAAGTACACCGCCGAAGGCAAAGTCAGCCTTGGCATTACCGCCAATGCAAGCGTCGTACAGATTTATGTCAAAGACACTGGCGCGGGCATACCAGCCGAAGACATCCCCCATCTGTTCCAGAAGTTCTACCGGGTCGACAACAGCGCCACGCGCACCATCGGCGGCACAGGCCTCGGGCTATTCATCAGCCGTAAAATTGTCGAGCTCTACCAGGGGCGCGTATGGGTTGAGAGTGAGCTCGGCAAAGGCAGCACCTTTTACATCAACCTCCCGCGCATCGACACCCAAAAGGCCGAGACCGAGGCGGCACTAGAGGCTATTACGAACCCCGGGCTGTAATGTAGCTATTCTCGGGTACTAGCGATTCAGCTGCGGCAGTTAAACAGGGGTCGTTTGACAAGGCTACCAAGCACCACTACTATCAAACTACTTTTCTGCTATACTATCTACCATAAACATAACTACGTTTAACAAGGGGCAAAATAGCGTGGCCAAAGTACTACTCGTCGAAGATGATAACAACCTACGTGAGATTTATGAAGCACGGCTGACCGCCGAAGGCTATGACATCGTTACCGCTCAAAACGGCGAAGAGGCGCTGTCTGTAGCCAAGCAGCAAAAGCCCGACCTCGTTATTTCAGACGTTATGATGCCTCGCATCAGCGGTTTTGAGATGCTCGACATCTTGCGTAACACCGATGAGTTGCGGAGCACCAAGGTCATCATGCTCACCGCACTGGGGCAGGCCGAAGACCGCGGTCGAGCAGACAATCTCGGTGCCGACAAATACCTCGTCAAGTCTCAAGTCACGCTCGAAGACATCGTCAACGCTGCCAAAGCGCTGCTCTCAGATGAGCCAGGTAGCATTACCACCCCGACCGCGCCACCAGTTACAGACGCGCCACCAGAAGTCAGCGTCGCTCCAGTACAGCCATCTGCCGCACCCGATCCTTTCACCACGCCAAGCGCATCGCCCGTCGCACCCGAGCCGACTATGGCGCCAGTTGCAAGCGAACCCGTCATTGCGCCCATTGCGCCCGTGCCCGACCCTATAGCGCCCACAATCCCCGTGCAACAAACACCAATCACTCCTGCGCCTACAACCATCGACCAACCGGTTAACACTAATGTAACAGTAACAGACACTGACCCTATCGTCCCGCATATCTCGCCAGCTGCCGAACCGCTCGCCGTCGCCGAGGCAACAGCAGCGGCGCCGCCAACCCCACTTTCCGAGATTATCACAGCGGCACAACCTCTCGTAGCCACACAAACAGAGGCACAGGCTCCAATCGCCGAGCTAAGTAGTACCGAGCCACAGACGCTTGCAGCCGAAGAAGCAGCCATAGAAGCACAGATTGCTTCGTTTGCCGGAAGTGAAGTTGCTACCGCCGTACCCACCCCACAACAAATAAACAATGATGCAATCCTCGAAGATGCGATGAACAAACTAACTGCCGCTGATGTGACTCTACCGTCAACCGAACAAACCCCCTCTGAAGCGATGGTCGTCTCGACCGAGCCAGCGCCAGAACAACCTGCCATACAAGAGCCCAGCCCAGAACCTATCGTTACACCTGACCCTGCAGTCGACACAACATCACAAATTACCGGTCGCAAGGTCATACAACCCATCAGCGACACCGAGGCAGGTACGCCCGACATCGAAGCCCTGCTCGCTAAGGAGGAAGCCAAGGAAGCCGCCTCTGCCGAAACACCCCCCCAGCCGCCACTCATCGACAATGAATTCGGGGCAGCCCAAAAGCCCGGCATCGACCCCAACACGATTGCGCTCTAGCCCACTGGCACAGTGCTGTAACTGGCCACGAATGCTCCGGAAACAGCATGAGAGTCAACTAAATGTCCAGATTCTACAAAGTAGTATCGACAACATACCTACTCAGGCATTTGTAATGGTATGATTCATTTTTTCACTCTCTCACTCCGTGCAATTTGACGAGCCATACCTCTTATGGCTAAACTTAGTGCATAGATAAATGTAATAAACATACTCTCAAGATTAGTTAACAGAAGGGAATCTCAATGTTCAAAAAGCTCAATGTCAGAGGCGTAAGTCACCACTTGTTATTGCCTGTGCTCGCCGTACTGGTCGTCGCCAGCATCGGTGGTTTCATCATGCAGCG
>CAYZFT010000063.1:0-5333 GCA_964477925.1 uncultured Candidatus Saccharibacteria bacterium | reverse complement strand
CAAAATGCAAAGTATCACAGTACGGAGCATAGAATGACTCTACATCAAAACAGCGCTGGTAAAGCTCTCCATCAGATCCTTCACGCTTCTGAAGCGTAACGAGTTCTTCGACAGCTTTGATTATCGTTGCTTCGATTTGTATCTGGTTGATAAAATTGACCGTATCTTCTGGAGAAGTCAAGACACTTTTAATCTCCCATGCCCTCTCTGGTATAGGCACATCGACGCGGCTTTTCAACCACTGTTCTTGCTCGCCCATGACCTTCATGCTTAGACGCTTTTTTTGGCCATATCTTTCAATCCGCGCCGTGTCATACAGCACAGTAGAGACGTATTCCCACTCTTTTTCTCTGAGCCGTTTTGAAAATTTGTGCAAAGCGCGCAGACCTGCGCCACTTATGGAAGGATCGTTAGAATTTGCACTTTCTGCAACTCCGACAAAGAGTACCGCCGGCATAAGTTCGGGGGTTATTTTACCCTGAGCAAAATCTCGGTAAGCATGCAGTACATCGACAGCATGTTGTATGGTGGGGCCATCGGTCTGAGACTCTAAGGCAAAGCGTTTTAAAATATCGAGTTCAACACCGTACGACTCGTCAATCCACGCAGGCACCTCGACAGGCACGTCAATAAGTGGCAATTGCTCGCCGGCAAACCTGTTCTGACGTGGAATACCCGGGAAATATGGTGTGGGCATAGTCTATATTATAGCACAAATGCTACGTCTTGTCTATAGGCACAAGCCTAACGGCTTTTTACATCTTGATTTCGACGTCGCAGCCGGCCGGGAGTGACAAGTTCATAAGGCTGTCAATCGTCTTAGGAGTGGGTTCGAAAACATCGATGAGGCGCTTGTGGGTGCGCATCTCGAACTGCTCGCGGCCCTTCTTGTAAACATGTGGGCTCTTGATGACCGTAAAGGTGCTTTTGCGGGTTGGTAGTGGAATAGGCCCAGCCAAGGTCGCACCGGTGCGAAGCGCGGTGTCAACGATTTGCTTGGCGGCTTGGTCGATAATTTTGTGGTCGTAAGCCTTAAGGCGAATGCGAATGCGCTGCTTGCCTGATTCGGTTGGTTTGGTGTCTGCCATTTGTAATACTCCTGCCAGCTCGACCTGGCTTGGCGTTGTAACATCTTGGCAGCCCTATACGAGGACTGACATGACTTTTAGTCAACGCTGTTAGTTTGTACGAGCTATTGTACAACAATACCTCTATATATCAAAATGTTTTTGCTTACAAAAAGCGCCTCTTGTTACAGAAGCGCTTTTTGTAGATTAGTCCAAATTACTTGGTAATCTTGGTCACGACACCAGCACCAACGGTGCGGCCGCCTTCGCGGATAGCGAAGCGCAGGCCCTGCTCCATAGCGATAGGAGCAAGCAGCTTGACCTTGAAGGTAACAGTGTCACCCGGCATGACCATTTCTTTGTCAGCTGGGAGCTCAACCTCACCAGTCACGTCCGTTGTGCGGAAGTAGAACTGAGGCTTGTAACCCTTGAAGAATGGCGTGTGGCGGCCACCCTCTTCTTTGCTGAGGACGTAGACTTCTGCGTCGAACTCAGTGTGAGGAGTGATGGTACCTGGCTTTGCAAGCACCTGGCCACGCTCAATGTCATCGCGTTCGATACCGCGCAGCAGCACACCAGCGTTGTCTCCAGCTTGACCTTGGTCGAGGCTCTTCTTGAAGGCTTCGATGCCGGTCACGACACTCTTGGCGGTTGGGCGGATACCGACGATTTCGACTTCGTCGTTGATCTTGACGACACCTTGCTCGATACGACCGGTGGCAACGGTGCCACGACCTTTGATCGAGAAGACGTCTTCGACAGGCATAATGAATGGCTTGTCGAGGTCGCGGGTTGGCTCTGGAAGGTAGTCGTCCATAGCCTTGACGAGTTCCATAATGGCGTCTTCGTTGGCTGCATCGCCTTCGAGAGCCTTGGTTGCTGAACCCTTAATAATTGGGCAGTCACGGTCGAATTCGTTCTTCTCAAGAAGATCGCGGATTTCTTCCTCGACGAGCTCGACGAGGTCTGGATCTGCAAGGTCCATCTTGTTCATGAAGACGAGGATCTTTGGCACACCAACCTGGCGGGCAAGCAGAACGTGCTCGCGGGTCTGTGGCATAGGGCCGTCTGCAGCTGAAACGACGAGAATAGCACCGTCAACCTGAGCGGCACCGGTAATCATGTTCTTGACGTAGTCAGCGTGACCTGGCATGTCGACGTGTGCGTAGTGACGCTTTTCACTCTCATATTCCTGGTGGCTGGTCGCAATGGTGATACCGCGAGCGCGCTCTTCTGGAGCGTTGTCGATCTGGTCGTATGCAACTGGCTTGTTAACATCGCTTGGAAGCTTCTTAGCGAGTACTGCTGTGATAGCAGCGGTTAGTGTTGTTTTGCCGTGGTCGACGTGGCCCATAGTACCAACGTTGACGTGTGGCTTGCTTCGGTCAAATACTCCTGCCATAAAATTGCGCTTCGCTGTAATGAGACAAACCCTTGGTTTTTCTCATCGCGCCGGGCGAAAGACGTGACTTTCACTCGGGCTGCTCTTTTCCTGAAAAAGCAAAAGAGCCAGCGATACTCCTTTCTTGGGGATTTAATTATTATTAATAGTTACGTCCACGCGGTCCATGTCGCATACGCAGCAACTCCCTCACGCGGGATACAGGGGTATAGTATAGGCAAATTTGCCCAGTTTGTAAAGCCCTCATATGAATTTTGCGTTATACCTGAGAACGCTTGCGCTTTGCTTGCTTGACCGTTTTTGTTAGGCATAAGACACCGAGTCTTCGCTATACTAACACCATTTCGTACAAAAAAAGAAAGGAGAGTATCGCTACCCTCCTTTCGGTCGCTAAGAAACAGCGTTATTTACTGTTTTTAGCGATGATCGCATCGGCGACGTTGTTTGGAACGTCAGCGTAGTGATCGAGCTCCATCGAGCTGCTGGCACGGCCTTGGGTCATGCTGCGCAGGTTGGTCGTGTAGCCAAACATCTCACCGAGCGGTACGTATGCCGTGATTTCCTTGATGCCGAGGCTCAGGTCTTCCATCGAATCGATGCGGCCGCGCTTGCTATTGAGGTCGCCGATGACATCACCCATGAACTCTTCAGGGGTAACAACGACGACCTTCATGACTGGCTCGAGCAGGACTGGGGATGCCTTTTTGACACCTTCTTGGAAGCCCATCGAACCGGCGATGCTGAAGGCCATTTCGTTGGAGTCGACTTCGTGGTAGCTACCATCGTATAGCTCGACTTTGACGTCGACGACTGGGTAACCAGCGATAACACCATTGCCCATGGCTTCTTCGATACCTTTGCGTACGGCGGGGATGTATTCGCTTGGGACGACACCACCCTTGATGCTGTTGATGAATTCGAAGCCCTTGCCTGCCTCGTTCTGGCTGAGGCGTAGCCAGACGTCACCGTACTGACCACGACCACCGCTCTGGCGGACGAACTTACCTTGGACTTCGACGGCATCCTTGCGGATGGTCTCGCGGTAGGCGACTTGTGGCTGGCCGATGTTCGCCTCGACGTTGAATTCGCGCTTCATGCGGTCAACGATGATTTCGAGGTGCAACTCACCCATACCTGAGATGATGGTTTGTCCAGTCTCGTCGTCGACTTTGACGCGGAACGTCGGGTCTTCTTCGGCGAGACGCTGGAGCGCGAGGCTCATCTTTTCTTGGTCGGCCTTGGTCTTTGGTTCAATCGCGATACTGACAGGTGGCTCTGGAAAGGTGATGTTCTCGAGCACGATAGGATGCGCTGGGTCACAAAGCGTGTTACCGGTTGTGGTGCCTTTGAGACCGACGATGGCGGCGATATCACCAGCAGTAACTTCTGTCACGTCTTCGCGCTTGTCTGCCTGCATACGGACGATGCGGCCGACACGCTCCTTTTCACCAGTTGAGCTGTTGAGGACATATGAACCAGCCTCAAGCTTTCCTGAATATACGCGGAAATAAGCGAGCTTACCCACGAATGGGTCGGTTGTAATCTTGAAGGCAAGACCGGCGAGTGGTTCGGTGCTGTCGTGCTTGCGCTCGATTTCGTCACCTGTCTTCGGGTGGGTACCCCAGACAGCCTTAAGGTCATCTGGAGCTGGCAGGTAGTCAACCATCATGTCGAGAACTTTCTCTACGATGACGCCGCGGCCATCACCACCAGTGACAGCGAAGAACTTACCGGTGAGGACCGCGGTGCGGATGGCTTGGCGGATTTCCTCTTCGGTCAAGCCCTCTTCACCGACTTCGAAGTACTTCTCGAGCAGTGCTTCGTCTTCGGCGACGGCATTCTCGATGAGGAGGCTGCGGTAGCGCTTGGCCTCTTCGAGCATGTCAGCCGGGATTTCGCCCTGTACGAGCTCATGATCGTGGAACTCATTGTAGGTATAGGCCTTCATGTCGACGAGGTCGATGATGCCGTTGATGCTCTGTTCGAAACCGATTGGCAGGTGCACTGGGAAGGCACGCTTGCTGAGTCGGTTGTGGATGCTCGTGAGTGACTTGTAGAAGTCACCACCTGTCTGGTTGATCTTGTTGATGAAGCAGATACGCGGCACGCCGTACTTGTCAGCTTGGCGCCACACCGTCTCTGATTGGCTTTCGACCCCCATTTTGCCATCGAAGACGACGACTGCTCCGTCGAGTACGCGGAGTGAGCGCTCCACCTCGACCGTAAAGTCGATGTGGCCCGGTGTGTCGATAATGTTGATTTGGTGGCCCTTCCAGAAACAGGTCACGGCGGCGCTCACGATGGTGATACCGCGCTCGCGTTCCTGTGCCATCCAGTCGGTCGTCGTCTCACCTTCGTGGACGGCACCGATTTTGTGCTTCAGACCGGTGCGGTACAAGATACCTTCGGTCGTCGTTGTCTTGCCAGCATCGATGTGCGCAATAATACCGATATTGCGCAGATGCTTCATGTCTACTTTCTTATCTGCCATTATTTCCCTCGTTTTCGGTTATGTCGAATATAAATCTGCCGACGTTGCATGTAGTAACATCATCTCTTGAAGAATACCTTCTTTCCCACTCAGGATGTCCAGAAGCCAGCTCACTAGGGATAACGACAACTGTTGCATCGTGAAATTGTGTGATTGTAGCACCGGGAAGTACGTCGCTTGCTTGTAATCTTCCTAGAGCTACGTCACCAAGACTTGGCCTAATCAAGCTGCTAAAACCGCCTGATTCTGTTCGCAGTGTTTCAGCTACATGCTTGTAACGACTTGAGCCCGGATTCGCAGGTGAATATGCAAAACCACCCATATTAGCCCCTTGCGAAGTGCGCGAAGGCGCGGTTGGCTTCAGCCATGCGGT
>CAYZFT010000062.1:0-5393 GCA_964477925.1 uncultured Candidatus Saccharibacteria bacterium | reverse complement strand
GGATAGGACATTTCTATATTGCGCTAATAGGACATTACTATTTTGTTTCTACAGACTGACTAGGTCCATCACCCTAAGATTGCGGCATACCGTTATCGGCGAGGGCGTGATAAGCCCGTACATTTTCAATCCACTCTGGCCCGAATCGTAACGCCTTGCTATGCCCAGAAATGGCAACCATAAGTAAGAAGTCTCTCGATCTGTTAGTAATCTTAGCAAGTCTACCCAGTTCTTTCCACTGTGGGGCCGATACCTCTAGCGATACCTCAATAAGGCTCCTGCCCGATTTACCAAGCGTTCGTACGGTCTCGTCCCATGCATCACCAGTTATAGGTGTAAGTTTTTTGTCGTTAAAGTCACCTCAACGTTCCGAAGATACATCGGCAGAACTCGGCTCTGTGATAGGTATGATTCTGCCTAGCTCACTGGCAAGACGCGCCACGGCGCTATTGTTGTACTTCTGTTGAAAGCTCGGTGGTATGTCCCCAAGCCGAAAACCCTCGCCTGCATTTTTGGGTTGTTCTAAGGCCGCCAAGCAAGCTACTGTCCTCGCCCTATTGCTCGCCTGGTCCGGAGTGAGCAACAGAGATATGATTCTAACCGAATCTCGCACCAGCGGTTCTTGTCCGAGGTCAATATCGGGGCTGATGGGGCTACATGGCGGCAAGTCATCCGTGAATCCCGCGATTGTATCGGGTATACGAATCAATTGTTCTAGGTTTGAGGCCATTGGTATATCTTTCCTTACAGTTACAGAAACTAGTCAAAAGTATAAACAAGTACATTAGTGTTGCTACCCAAACTGGCAACAAATTTTTGACACCATCCTGTGTCGCAACTTATATGACATACTCCACTGCATCGGCTGGTTGGACCGCTTCCGGTAGTCCACCGGATAACTGCCCAGCATAAAGTCGCGCGATTCCCACATACCCCACAAAATGACTCGACTCCATTCTGAGGCTCAGCAACCCGTATGGCTGCTGAGCCAATCGTCCGATACATTCAGCCACCAAAAGCAGCTCATCAATCTCGAGGTCACGACGAGAATCACCTTCAATAGGCATCAAGCGCCCACGAAGTTGTGAGCGAAGTTCAGTAATATCGTCCGGCAATGGCGCCTTCTCACCGTCTATATGGCACACAAATTCAACAGCCCTCGTGGCGACTACTAGACCCTCAAAATACTTATGCGAGCCCTGGCTTTCGTTAAGCACCGACCAGTCATACTGTGGAGATACAACACTTGTCTCGGTCCTATTTTCTAAAGTGGTTGATATCATACATACCTATCGTCCGTTAGTAGTTATGACAATCTTATGCCACCCTCGAAAACCCCACCACCCAAACTGGCAACAAATTTTTGACACCATTTTGCATTCCAATACCCCACCCGTTCGGGTAGTTTATTGGACTGTTTGAGATTATGTTGACGATTTGTGTGAGCCAAAAGAGTATGATAGTATCTGTTACATATGAAAAATGTGTTTGATTTTTCGACAATTGGCTTAGATGTCCGTGACAAAAGAGTGTATGAAGCTCTGGTCGCAAGCCCGCAAAGCAGTTTACGCAAGATAGCCAGCGACACCGGCATCAACCGCGGCTCAGTGTACGAAAGTGTCAAAAAATTAGCAGAGCAGGGACTCGTCGGTAGCATAGAGGTCGGCAAACAACGCCGCTACACCGCAACCGACCCAAACGCCATCGTTGAAATCATCAAAGAACGTCGTGAGGAGCTAGTCAAGGCCGAGCGCCAAGCCGCCAGCTACATCAGCACCCTCGAGCAAACACCCGGTGAGCTCACTAGCATTCCATTCGCGACGTTTTACGAAGACCACGAAGGTGTTGCCGCAATCCTCCGTGATGTCATCGCCACATGTCGCAGCCGCAACGGTAAGGCCTACCGAGTCATTTCGACCAAGCGCGTCCGCGAGTTTATGTACCACAACTTTCCCAATTTCACCCAGCGGCGCATCGCCGAAGGCATTAGCGTGCAAGTTATCGCCGTCGGTAAGGGCGGTAGCCACGACAACCTCAGCGAACGCAAATGGTTCGATGCCGCCCGCGGCGAAGCACCCAACTGTTACACACTCATTTACGGCGACAAAACTGCCTTCATCTCCTTGAACGAGGCAAATGTTCTCTCGGGCATCGTCATCGACAATGAAGGCGTCGCCCACCTACAAAAAGAACTCTTTGACCGCCTCTGGCAGGCGTTATAGGTAAGTAGCTCATGGCCCAGACAACTAGCGTCACCCAGCTTCTCGCCAAATACCCGCTCATATCCGACCAAGTCAACAAAGATCAAGCCCAAATCATACTCAGCGAACTCGAGAAAGTTATAATAAAGGGTTGCGATGGGGATGTCGTCGAATTCGGCTGCTATATTGGGACGACAAGCCTGTTTATCCGTCGGCTACTCGACGCGCATACTGACGACCGTGCATTTCATGTCTACGATTCATTTGCCGGCCTCCCAGAAAAAACAGGGGCTGATCAGAGCAGAGCGGGTGACCAGTTCATTGCTGGCGAGCTGGCCGTTAGCAAAAAGCAGTTCATCCGCGAGTTCCAAAAAGCCCATCTCAAACCTCCTATAATCCACAAAGGCTGGTTCAAAGACGTGACCGAGCAAGATGTGTCGGCACAGATTGCATTCGCTTTTCTCGACGGCGATTTTTATGAGAGCATCCGCGACTCGCTCAAGCTCGTGCTGCCCCGTATGCAGCAGGGCGGGGTGATTATCATTGACGACTACGCCCGCGAGGCACTGCCTGGCGCCGCCCGCGCCACACACGAGTTCTTGCGCCCCGACCAAATTCGCACCACCCACAACCTCGGCATCATCCACCTCTAGTGCTCCTTCTACCCCCACTACACCCCACCCCATAATTCCTAGTTCTTTATGCTATAGCATCAAATACTAGGAATTTAATCCGTTGATTGGTATTTTTGAGCCAAGCAAAGATACCTTAAAAGTGTGTTGCTGGGTATTTCCTTTTAAAGTATGCGGTCATCGTCTTTTCATTATCAAGGTTGCGCGCTTCAAAATATGTCACAAAATCAGCAACGTCGAAATGGACACAGATTATCTCAACTTCGCGGCGACAGGGAAAAGGCGTAATCCAAACACTCCGTTGCAGCTGAAAGCATCCTATACGTCTCAAAGCTGTGTTCAGTGCATTGCGTGCATGTTTTTTAGCCTCTGGGATGTCGTACAGAACTATCCGCCAAAAACCATCCCACGATTCACTCGGCGCAATCGCAAGACTGTCAAACTCAATTTTCTCGAGCCGTTTGCGTGCTTTATCGGTCAGTTGCAGCCCATGGTCATACGACCCCGAAACAAGATAGCCGCTCGATTTCATATTCGATATAATCCTACGAACTTCACGTTCTCGCTCGCGCTTATCCAAATTGTTCAGCAAGCCATTGAGCGGTTTCTCGAGAGCGATGAGCGCGTTTGGGATAGCCATGCCGGCAGCAAGCACGCTCGATACAGCCACAAAGCGAATTATCTCGTCAACAACCTTAGAAGTGTTCTTCCTGTCATGCATCCTAGTTCTTGATGCTATAGCATAAATAACTAGGAATCAAGAGTGGTGTGGTACACTCCTAAGATGAAAATACGGGTTGTAACCGTTGGTAAGCCAAAGTTAGCATTTGCAAAACTCGGGTTTGAGGAGTATTTTACGCGACTGAGTCGGCTACACACCATACAGCACACTATTATTGCCGATAAGTACGCATACGATGCCGCGCACATTTTGGAGGTTACAAAAGGAACGACTCGAATTGTACTCGAGATTGGTGGGGCCGAATACAGCAGCGAGCAGCTGGCGGAGTTTTTGCTAAAGCGTGAGCTTGAGAGCAGAGAAGTAAGTTTCATTATCGGCGGGCCAGAGGGGTTGCCCGCAGAAGTCCGAAAAGCCGCTCAGCACCAGTGGAGCCTCGGACGGCTCACGCTCCCTCACGACCTCGCCATGGTCGTCACGCTTGAGGCACTCTACCGCGCCAGCACCATCAACGCCCACTTGCCATACCACAAATAAATCGCTCAATGGCCTCTGCGGCACCGTCATCATCGAGAGATGGAGCTACGTAATCGGCGATTGCCTTGACCTCATCGGGCGCATTACCCATCGCTACCCGAAAGCCTGCAGCCTCGAGCATTGGTACATCGTTATACCCATCGCCGATGGCAATAACATCCTTGGCCTCAAGGGCAAGCATGTGCATGACTCGCTCAACACCGTAGCGTTTGGTGGCATACTCATGAGTAACTTGAATGTCTATAACATCACCATCTTCCCACGAGCTAGCGAGTTGGGCCGAAACACCCTCGACAGAGCTAAACATTTCGACCATATTCAGGGCATCGGCCACACGAACCGCCTCAATAAAAAATTGCGCAGCTTCCATCTGTACATCAGCGGGCTTAGTAAGCACTGCAGTGTAGTGGTCGGCATCGGTGCGAACACCATAGCCAAACGGTAACGCTAGGCGCAAAAGCTCGCGTAAGGTTTCGACTGACATTGTTTGCCGAAAAACGGTCTCGCCAGTCGTTAGGTCGATAATATCTGAACCGCCATTGAATACACTTGGCCCCTGCAAGAAACTAAGCGCATCGATTATCGGCTGTGTATTTTTGAGTGACCGTCCGGTCGCAAACGCAACATTAAGTGTTGCCTGGGCACTACGGACAGCGTCAATAACACGTTGCGTTGGCAAAGCATCAGCCTTTGACTGCACGAGCGTACCATCAACATCAAGTACCAGGAGTTTATATCTGTGCGACATTGCCCATTATTATACGACACGACTCTTCATATCTGAGATTATCTTGACCACAGCCAATGTGCACACTCACGCGACCGCTAATTCAGTACCAAAAAGTTCTCGGTTAAAGCCATCCCCGTGCGTAACGCGCAGCGGTAATGCAAGCTCTAGACCCTGCCTTGCAAGAACCGCTCCTACATCAACCCTTGGGGCATTGAGAAGAACCTCGACCGGTCCAGTGTTAAGTATCGGCCCAGTCACCTCAAGCGTACAGGCTTTTGCATCACCATCCACGAATATACAACCGACACAGCTGGCATGACCAGACACGATTGCCGCGTCACGCATAGCTTTTTTCTTGTCCGCGAACTGCTTGTTTACCTCTTCGTCAATAATAGGCAGACTCCCAAGGTTCAAGCATTCACGACCACCGTTTCTAATTGCCGCCATAACGTCTTTGCCTTTCGTGTTTGTTAGGGGATACCTAACAACTATTGTACACCTGGTGTACAGGTGCTGGCGGCGCTAAACTGTTTCCCTTTATGTGTCGTCAGTAGCTGACAGGGGTGTATAATCGTATTATACCACCGTATACATACTTGTCAATAGCTAGGGGG
>CAYZFT010000061.1:0-5575 GCA_964477925.1 uncultured Candidatus Saccharibacteria bacterium | reverse complement strand
TGGACCTGCAGCAACTCCATGAAGTTTCTACTCATGTATTTCTCTTTTCGGTTCGGTGTCACTGCCGGCGGGCGCCGGCGACGGGGTTGCGGGTCTTGTTGCGCTTTTGGGAGCGCTTGGAATCGGGATTGAACCTGTCAATAACCGTGACTGTCTCCTCGGGCATCAAATAGATGGTGTGCTGCTCTGCCAGGTCGTCGCAATGGGCCACCCGAACTAAATTCGGCACACCAGCCAACTCTCCAGAAACCACAGAGAGGCGAACAATCCGAACGTCCAGGAAATAATCCTGAAGCTCGGCGATCTGTTCGGCTGGCTCAATATCGGCCTCTTCAATAACCAGGGTATTGGCAAATGGGATGATCTTGCCATCCCGCTTGCACCACACCTGGATCATGTTGAGCTTGATCACCATGCCGACTTCAGCCTGGGTGATCTGAATGGCCTCTTCGGCTGTTAGTGGCTTTGACACGCCATGCCTTTCAATTTGCTTCCTTATAGGACCCGGCTATTGTGCAACAGATATGGTTAAATTTCAAGCATAACCAAAAAGCCCCCTAAGGGGCTTTTTGGGATTAGGTTATAATAAACCTAATTTTCGGGCACATGATGGCCAAGGTGACCATCCGCGTCGGGCTTGGGTTTCGCGAGCCTTGGCATCCTGAACTTCAGGTGGTGCCAAATCGGGGCGGGCGTATCCGCCGTAGTTACCCCAAGTACTTAAGTTGTACTGATAGGCGCCGTAGTAACCATTGCCAGTGTTTTTGGCATAGTCACCGCCGGCTTCACAGTAGCGAAGTTGAGCCCAAGCATCATCTCCACCTATAACCAATTTAGCGGCCTTAGGAGCAGAATATGCAACCTGGCTCGCTAAAGCGGCCTCTGCGGCAGCTTTTGCAGCAGCTTCGGCTTCGGCCTTAGCTTTGGCTTGAGCTTCTTGAGCGGCCTTTAGAGGGGCTAAAACAGCCGTATCAAAGGTGGGTCGGGTGTCTTTTAGCTCAAAAGTGTATGTATTGGTATTAACGTTCAGATCGTAGTTTTGTTTAGGTGTACTCTCAGCTTGGCTTGCGGCTAAGGCTGACTCGGCAATGGGGATTTGTACGGGGTTAATTGCCTGTTGCAGTGTTACCAATATGGCAAATGCTGCGATATATACGTTACGCATAGGTTTGGTAGTGTTCACCTATAAAGGTGATTGCTATCTAACCGTCCTCGTTTAATGGTCTTTAGAAGAGTGGTTCGACCTCACAAAATGAGTCACTCTTATGCTTGGAGCTCAACCTAAAAGAGACCCGTAGGTCTCAAATGTTGAACAGGCGCCTAGTATACCAAGCATAAGCGTATTTGTCAAGGGTTTTTAAGCGTAAAAAGTGCTTTCAACAGGTATAAAAAAACTTCCCTGTAATGCTTGACACGATTCGACAAGCTCAGTGTAAACAGATATCGATTCAATAAAAATGAATCGGGCCCCAACCAAAAGGTCGGGGCCCGAGTGTTCTCCTAGTTGCCCACCAGGGGAACGGGTTACTGATTGCACCAGGCGTAGGCGTTCTGGAACATCCTGAGCCAAGGGCTGACGTCGAGGTCAGCCCAGTTGGGATGCATCCAGGGCCATTGCCATAGTTGATTGGCTAAACGCTCCGGGTGGGGCATCATGGCCAAATGCCTACCATCGGCCGAACACAGGGCGGTGATGCCGTGCGGACTACCGTTGGGGTTGAAGGGATAGAGGGTGGTTGGCTGGCCGTCCGGATCGACATACCGGATTGGTGCCAGCTGAGCCTCCAATATCTCCTCCAGGGTGACTGGGTTGGGGACGTGCAACCGTCCTTCGCCGTGTGCCACCCATATGCCCATTCGCGTACCAGCCATTCCGGCCAGCATCACGGCTGGGCTATCCATCACCTCGACCGTACTGAATCGAGATTCGAACCTTCCGGACGTGTTGTGTACGAAGCGTGGTCGGGCATCGATCGGCAAGTGCCTGGATGGCACCCAACCGAGCAAGGCCATCAACTGCGCTCCGTTGCAGGGGCCGAACGAGAACGTGTCGGGGCGCGTGTAAAACGCATCGAACTGCTCTCGCAAGATCGGGTTGAACAGAATCACTGCTGCCCATCCCTTGGCTGAGTCGAGTACATCTCCAAACGAGAAACCGCCGGCAAAGGCGACCCCGCGGAAATCGCTCAGCTTGACCGTACCTGCCAGGAGGTCACTCATGGTGACATCCCACACTTCAAACCCGGCAGCCCAGAATGCTGCTGCCATCTCGCGGTCTCCGTTAGTACCGGCTTCGCGCAACACAGCTACCTTTGGCCGGTCTGATGCTACCACCAGACCTGGCAAGGTGGGTTCCGGAATGAAGCTCAATCGCCAATTTGGGAGGTTTGTCAGTCCTCCCATTACGGCGATTTCTTCCGCTACGCAGGCCGGGTTGGACTGCAGCAACTCCAGTTCGCTGCTGGTTTCGTCCCAAATACGTCGTAGTGACACCATCGGTTCGTCCAGCACCATTTCGCCGTTGTAGGCGATGCTGATGTCTCCACCCAGCTGACCAACCTGGCCGATCAGCGTGGCTTCGATTCCGTTGCTCTGCAGGGTGGCCATTACGGCCGCGCCATTAGAACACTCCAACACCAGCCCCAGTTCTTCGTTGAACAAGGCAGGGATTGCCGTATCGGAGCCACTCAGGGAAATGTCGATGCCGAAGTTACCGGCGAAGGCCATCTCCAAGAGAGTAGTCACCAGGCCACCGTCGCTGCGATCATGCAACGAGGCGACTTGGCCATCACGGATCAGCTGCTGAATAACCACGAAGGCTCTCTTTAGCAGATCCACATCATCCACGTCCGGGCACTCTGCGCCCAGCTGCTGATAAACCTGGCCGAGGGTTGAACCGCCGAGGCGGCTTAGACCCAGAGACAAGTCGATGAACAACAGCTGGTTTCCCGTGCTTTTGAGCTCGGGTGTGACCTTGCACGTGACATCAGGCATGACCGCGTATGGAGCGATCACCAGCTGCCCAGGCGCCTTGACGATTCGATCACCGTCTTTGGATGCCATAGACAGACTGTCCTTGCCGCCATCTACTGCTGTGCCGAGAGCGAGCATGATGTCACGCATGGCCAGGGCGGCCTCACGCAAACGCACACCTTCACCCGGCAGCTTGGCAGCCCACATCCAGTTAGCTGAACAGCGCGCGTCACCTAGATCGGTAATGCACGCCCCCATTAGGTTAGTGAAGGCCTCAGCCACGGCCATACGGCCCTGGGCTGCAGGGTTGATAAGACCGATGTAGGGCCTTTCTCCCTGGCTCAAAGCTGTACCCGTAACACCGAAGTGGCTGTGCGCCACGGCGGCGAAGTTGCTCAGCGGCAGGTGATTTGGACCCACGCATTGCTGCTGTGCAACCAACCCGGTGACACTGCGGTCCACGCCTCGAGTCAGCCAGCTTTTGGAGCCGACTGAAAGCGTTCGTAGTACCCGCTCCAATGCTGACCGGACCGTGATGTCTTCTGGCAACTCCATCGGCTGCAAGATGTTCGGCTCGGATTCCAGGTGAATCGTCTTGGGTGAAGTTTCTCCCAAGATCGGTTTGAGCGGCAGATTGACGGGTATTGACCCGTCTGCGCTATCGAACACCACCAAGTTGCCATCATCGGTAACTACACCAACTACGGCTACCGGAACGTTTTCGCGCTGGCAGATTTGGACAAAGCGATCAAGATCGCCAGCCCGCATCAGTAGTGCGTTGCGTTCTTGGGCTTCATTGCCCCAGATCTCCAATACCGAGAGGCTACTATCGCCAACCGGAATAGCACGGAGATCGATCCGGCCTCCCACAGGGTAGACCAGCTCAGGTAGAGCGTTGCAGTCACCACCGGCTCCCAGATCATGTGCAGAAACGATGGGGTTGTCAGCCCCCATCTCTACACAAGCTCGAATCACTCGGTTCATGCGCTGTTCCATCTCTGGATCACCACGTTGGACCGAATTGAAGTCAAGTTCGGCGGAATTTTCACCGCCAAGCAAGGAACTAGCTGAACCGCCGCCAACACCGATCCGATAAGCCGGACCTCCGACCTGTACGATCAGCATGCCGGCCTCTGGATCACCAGCTTTGATGTGCTGTTCGTCGATCAGTCCGCTACCCTCACTGTACATAATGGGCTTGAACCACGACCGATAGCCGTCGGGGGTTTGAAGCCCGAAGCTGCGGACGTGTCCCAAGATGACAGGTTCGCCGAAGCAGTTTCCATAATCCCAGGCGCCTCTGACGCCGTCGATCAGGATCTCCAACGGTGAGCCAGCCGCCTCAGGATGGCTGTAGTCATCTTGCTCCCAGGGCAAAACGTACCCGGGAATGCGCAGGTTGCCGACACAAAAACCAACACCAGAAACAAGCACCAATGCACCGCAACCGGCGCACTGGTTATCGCGGATTCGGCCACCACCACCGGTCGCCGCCCCGCAGTAGGGGCAGAACATGGTTGGGTGGTTGTGGGTTTCTGCTGTCAAGGTGGGGTGGTAGACACGGTCTTCCACCTCCAGTGGACCGGACATGCCTGGAGTTTTTGCAACCAGGCAATGCACCAAACCACCTGCGATAGCCGAGCTGTCATCGCCAAAGGCGATTTTGGAGTTGTTGGGGTTGGCCTTCCAGGGGGCTTTGACGATGTCCATCAGGTTCTCGGCGACTGGAATGCCGTCGATTACCAGATTACCCTTGAAGAAGCCGTGCCGGGAATGCTCGGAATTGCCTTGCCCGAGCTGGAAGAGCTCGACATCGGTGGCATCACGCCCCAGCTTGCGAGCAAACAGGTCGTGGTACTTGTCGAGGTCGTGCTCGTCCATGGCCAGCCCGAAATCTTGGTTGGCTTGGCGCAGCGCTACGACACCTTCAGCCACCACCGGTACGGTTCGCACCGGCTCCGCTTGCAAGCCCGATTCCAGGCTTTCGAGCGGGTGTGGGTAGACCATCTCGGTCATCTGGTCGTGGATGGCTTCGAGTAGTTCCAGTCGAGTTGCTGTTTCCAGCGGTTTCTCGAACCATAACCTCCGGGAACGCTCCAGCTTGGTGACCGAAGTGAGCCCGATGGCATGGCAGATTGTCCGTGCCGTCGAACCCCAAGGGGTTTCGAAATTCAAACGCGGGCCGATCTCGAGATGATCGGCAGGTTGGCCGGGTAGCCAGATGGCTTCGCGGAGTCCTTCGGGATCGAAGGTTTCACCGAGTAGCCAGCTGAGCTTTTCCACCTCCGTTGTACTCAGCGGAGCTGAAGTTTCGATGTAGAAGCACCATTCCATTGCCAAAGCGGTGGTGGGGATGATGCGTCGGATCTGGGCTTCGAGGCGGGCCTGACCCGCCTCGTTCATGTCGTTGACACGACGATACATACGGGTAAGCACTTATGCCTCCATTGTTTTGATTTTTTGATTGTCGAGCTGCCGAAATAACCATGGTAAAACTTGATTATTTCTCAGGTAAGATTATCTATTAAACTTGGCTTAACATAAAGCATAACCAAAAAGCCCGCCGGTGAGGGCGGACTTGATGGATTGGTGGTTATCTAAA
>CAYZFT010000060.1:3481-5819 GCA_964477925.1 uncultured Candidatus Saccharibacteria bacterium | reverse complement strand
CTCTGTTATACGTTGATATTTGGGCTCAGTGTAGCATTCATGCCTGAGGGTTTGCTGAGCTGACCGTACTGCTCACGTGTACAATGGGTGTGATGCAAGCCAACCGACAACGATTCCTTGACCGCGTACAAGACCTGCCAATGGGTGCTTTCCTCGTTTTTGGCATTAAACAGGCTTGGGCTGCGCTGTTTGGCGGATTGCTCCTTGGCGCCATCATCTTGACCAAGTTTGTCGAGCTGCCCTGGGTATCACGCTATGATTGGCTGTTCATCTTAGCCATCATCATCCAACTTGGCATGCTTGCTTTTAGGCTGGAACGACCACGCGAGGTTCTAACCATACTTGTGTTTCACCTTGTGGGGTTAGCTATGGAGGTCTATAAAACCTCAAATCTTATCGGTTCGTGGCAATACCCCGAAACGTCATTCTTTCATGTGGCCGGTGTACCACTTTTCTCGGGTTTCATGTATGCTGCCGTCGGCAGTTATATCGCCCGAGCATGGCGTGTGCTTGAGCTAGAACTGAGTAACTATCCGCGCCACCTGTATACCGCACTGCTAGCGATTGCAATTTACGTTAATTTCTTTTCACACCATTTTGCCCCCGATTTACGTTGGCTACTTTTTGCAATCACCGCCCTGCTCTACGGGCGCACCATCGTTAGGTTTCGACTCAACCGACTCTTGCATCATATGCCGTTATTGATTGGTTTCGTGCTCATTGCATCGTTCATATGGCTGGCCGAAAATATTGGTACCATTACCAGAACGTGGTTGTACCCCTCGCAGGTTGACCACTGGCATATCGTAAGCGTGCAGAAACTCGGGTCATGGTTTCTCCTGATGATTATTAGTTTCATTATGATTGATTTGCTCCACTACTTGTATGCACAGCATGACACTCATGGTTCTGCTCTGTCGCAGAAAAAATAACAACACTGTCTCTTCTCTGATTGTGTTATAATTTTAGCTGAGATTAAACAAATAAACACTCAAACAATGCAACCCCAGGAACTCCATCCCAACCTACAAACTGTGGTTACGCCGACCATCGTACAGCCTACTGGTGGCGCACAGACTTCGGTTCAGCCTCAATCTGCGACACCTGTGGCACTTCCTGTGGCAGCGACAACCGACCAAAAGATTGCCCACGAGAATGCGCAAGTGTACATCTTTGAGCATGGTGCACCGGAGCTACCAGGACGGCGTAAATTACTGGCATTTATTGGGTCACACAAGCATGTTCTGGTAATTGCCATAATTAGTTTTGCGCTAGTGTCGGCAGGAGCGGCGCTGGCAGTCGTCAAATTGAAGTCGTTCACGAGAGCGCCCGGGTCGCAATCTTCAGCCGTTGCCAGCGGGGGTGAAAGCAGTTCGTCGGCTGGCGGCTCAACAAGCTCGGGTGCAACAGACTCGAGCTCGGCGGAAGAAAATAATGATACTTCAAGTTCAGATGACAACGCGGACAGCGAAGATAGTGGAGATGACGGCAACGCCGCAGATACTAAAAACTCAGACGACGAAGGTGACGACAAGGATACTGGTGGTTCGGGGGCAAGCGATGGTGATAGCGAAGAGGACACCTCTAGTGACACCGAAGATGATGGGGAACCGGTTGTTGATGATGTCGAGAGTGACACCCCGGTCGACACACCCGCACCAACGCCCATACCATCCAAACCGGTTACTTCGCTTGCCCACAAATTCACAACTGCCAGCTGGAACTCGAATGCAGACAATACCAAAGTTGTCGGTGATCAGCTACTCACGATTATGAACGATTCGCAGATTATTGGTCTGCAGTCGTTGCATAAGCTCAGCCAACGGGATAGCGTCAAAAATAAAGTTATCTGTAGCACGTGCAAATACGCTGGCTATTTGCCAAGCTACAGCGACAGCAAGGCAACGCAATCGAGCTACCCCATTGTCTGGGACAAAGCAGCATTTTCGCAAGTTGGTAGCGGATCGTGGCGCAAAATGTGTGACGCCCTGACGACAAGCAGCACAACGTATGCCACCAGGTACGCGACCTGGGTCCGTCTACAAAGTAAAGTCAACGGCAAGCAGATAATCATCATCAATACACACTTAATCTCTGGGGTTGAATCGGGAGGCAAACCGACAAGCAACACGGCTCAACTCGACCGTTATAAAACACACATGAGCAACCTACTCACACTCGTGAACGAGCTCAAGGCCTCCAATGTGCCGATATATGTTGTTGGCAACTTTAGCGTCAACTACCGCTACGATAAAAATGGCTACACAAGCTATTTCCCCTATGCTTCGCTCAAGCCACTTGGCATTCGTAGCAACTGGGACGTGATGAGCCTGAGCGG
>CAYZFT010000060.1:0-3381 GCA_964477925.1 uncultured Candidatus Saccharibacteria bacterium | reverse complement strand
CTCAGTGGCCGGTCATCAGTCGTCGTCAAGCCCCCTTTGTGCTCAAACCGGCGCATAGCCCGCACCATTGCCGCTGCTTGGTCATCGCTGGCCAGCCCAGCCCACATCGTAAAGTACGACGCAAGACTACTGATAGTACCGCGCCGCTGTTTTTTGAAGTTGTAATCATAGTACAAGCCGCGCAAGCGATCCCACATGAGGGTATTCATCGCCGCTTGCCGCACTGCGGCAGCTGCCTGCCAGCGTTCAACATCTTTAGGTTTGTGCAAAATCTCGGCTGCTCGTGCGAAATCCGTTTCGTATTTGTAGAGCAATGCGTTGAGGTCGACCGGCAAAAAACTAAGCGCCTTACGGCCAAATCGTGGTGTCATGTCCCAGCCGCTCTCAGCCTCGGCCAAATCATTGAGGTAGTTTATGTCATAGTAGCGGCTGAGCCCTTCATGCACGAGTCGCACATTGGGCTTACGCGTCCCCAACCACACGGTCTTATATTCACGATGTGCGATATCCATGGCCCGAGACAGCCACTCATCGCTGGCATCGTACGTATCATATACATCAAAAATGAAGCTCGTGAGGAATGGCGGCTGTGACCGCCCGGTCAGATAGGTCCGGGAGGCATTTGGTACAATGCTCAGCCGCTCGAACAGACTGAGCAAGTTTTGCAATATGCCCTCGACCAGTTCTTCGTGTTCAGCATCGAGCAAGCCCTGCACCATAAAATAGCTATCCCAATAGTACAACTCGTTATAATCGAACCGCGCCGATGCGTCATAGCTTGGCACCAGATAGGTCCGTGGCAAACCAAGCAGGCTCTCGTCATCTTTGGGGTGAAAACGCTCCAACTGATGCCAATAGGCCTTAATGTAATCGCGGGCCGCCTGTACATCAGTCTTTGTCAACGCGTCGGGGGTATTGGGGAGCAATAAATTGGCCGCCTGCTTTCCGGCACGCTTCGCATGAGATGCGGCTTTTTTGGCCCCTGCCTGGACTTTGTCTTTAGCGGCTCTCAGCATCAGTCCCCCTGTTTGTTAGGTTATTGTAGGTGATTTTAGTTATGATTTGTCAGTTTCTGGGCCGCTCCCCAGTTGTTTCGAACTCGGATTGTCCATATCGTATAGTACCTGGTGTAAGATGCCCATGAGCTGCTCGGCTTGCACGCGGCTCATGCCGATGCGCGAAATAGTCAGTGGCTTGCCCTCTGGACCGTGTACTTGAGAAAAATTAACGACAACGCCACGGTTACCAGCTACAACTTCAACTCCGTCACTGTACATAATGCGTGGGTCAACCATAATCATCATGGCATGTTGGTGGTCTTGCGAGGGGAAGCCCTGCGGTATGTCTGGTTCATCTGAGCCATCTGGACGACCAAGATACCCAGCAAGTTTCCACAGTTCTGCAGCGTGCAGGCTCTCGACGTCAAAGTGGCTGAAAAGTAGCAAGAGGATGTCTTCGCTTGGACGGTCGCGGCCAGCCTCGAACTGCTCAAGTTCGGTCGGTGCAATCTCGACCGCACCCGACACGTCATCGACTGACTCGTTGTTGCCCTCGCGGAGCAATTTGAGTCGTTCGCCCAAATACTGGTACGGTGCTTGCGTTTCGTCACTCATAGTAGCTACATTTTACCTCACTCTTGCAACACCTCGCAACCATGAGCGTATCACCACCCCTGTTGGTGTACTTGTTGATTTTTTACACCTTCGGCAATCTGAACAACAAAATCACCCGTATCCCCCGTAAACCATGTTGTACGGTAAATTCAGATTTCGTAATTAAGACTGAGGATTTATACTTACCATATGAATTACTTGCAAAACGTGTCATTAGCCGAGCATTCAACCATGCGGCTTGGTGGTGTGGCTGACTGGCTCGTCACCGTTACGACCAAATGGGAAGTTGGCGAGGCTTGGCGCTGGGCGCAAGAACGTGGCTTGCCCACTATTATAATCGGCGGGGGCAGCAATATCGTCTGGCGCGATGAGGGTTTCCGCGGATTGGTCATTGTCAATCACATTACCGGCTATGAGGATTATAACGAGGACGCCCGTAGCCACTACGTCACCGTCGGCGCAGGCGAAGACTGGGATAGCATCGTAAGACGAACGGTCGAAGCAGGTCTTACTGGTGTCGAAGCACTCAGCCTCATACCAGGCACGGCCGGCGCTACCCCCGTGCAAAACGTCGGCGCATATGGCCAAGACATATCTCAAACGCTCACCAGTGTTGAGGTTTTTGACACGACTACTGGGCAGCTCACTAATGTACCGAGCGAAGCATGTGGGTTTGGGTATCGTCGTAGTTTGTTCCAGACTGAATACCGTGGGAGATTCTACATTACTGGTATCACGCTTCATCTTACTGCTGGCAACCCACAACCTCCCTACTATGCCGCCGTGCAGCAATATATCGATGCAAACCTCATCGAAACTGTCACGCCACACGTTGTGCGCAGTGCTGTTATAGCCATCCGCCGCGCCAAGCTCCCCGACCCTGCAACCGTCGCCAACAATGGCTCGTTTTTTGGCAACCCCACCGTAACAAGCGGCGAGCTCGTCGAACTACGAGCCAACTACCCCGACATGCCCTGCTGGCCACTCGAGAACGGTGGTGCCAAAATCCCCGCCGCATGGCTAATCGAGCAAGTCGGTTTCAAAGACTACCACGACAGCGAAACGGGTATGGCCACGTGGCCAGCACAACCGCTCGTGCTCGTAAACGAAAAAGCCCACTCAACCGCCGACCTGCTCACGTTCAAAGCCAAAATAGTCGATGCAGTCCAGGCCAAGTTCAAAATAACCCTAACCCAAGAGCCCGAGCTCTTACCAAAGGATTCCTAAGCTCATGATTACTTTTATTCAGGCCGGTGGCACCATCGACAAAGATTATCTCCCAAACGCCGCCAATCACGGCTATAATTTTGAGATTGGTGAGCCAGCGTACACACAAATACTAGCCAAAATACAGCCACATTTTGAGTTTGAGTGTAAAAGTTTGGTTCGCAAGGACAGCCTCGATTTTAATGACGCCGACCGTGAGCAGATTAGATTATACGTTGCAGCTCTCGAGAATAATCAGGTGGTCATAACCCACGGCACTGACACCATCCGCCAGACTGCTGAGGTTCTTGCCAGTATCGGCGCAAAGACTATCGTACTAACTGGGGCGATGACGCCAGAAAAATTTAAGCAAAGTGACGCCGAGTTTAACCTCGGCATGGCTGTCGCCGCCGTACAAACCTTGCCACCTGGCGTCTATATCGCCCTCTACGGCCAAATCACCCTTTGGGAAGCATTCGAAACCAACTAATCTTTGTGCAATTACTGTTAGTAATAACGTGATGTTTTTGCATATTGCGTTATTTTATTTTGGGGTTATAAT
>CAYZFT010000059.1:0-6003 GCA_964477925.1 uncultured Candidatus Saccharibacteria bacterium | reverse complement strand
TCTGTCCCCACTGCCAAACCACAAAACTATAAAACAACATTGACAAAACACAAGCATTTTGCTATTATACAAATGTTCATAATAAAATAAAAACATGCCAATACATCCACCCAACCCCAATCCAGAGTCTGCCAAAACCCAATACCATGACCCATTCTACGGTCAAAGGATTAGGTTCGTGCTTAGTGACGTAGAATACACGGTGCTTCCAGATTATTATGATCAGTTTTTACCCCCTACAACCGAGCCTACCAGTCAAACCGAAAGGGAATTGGGCAAGGTGGTACTAGATAATTCTAGGCCGGCGAAGTATATACCGCCGATGCAAAGAGCCGACCTCGAACAGGAGGAGGGTAGTCTAAATCCACTTGACCTACCACCGCAGCCACCCAATAACTACAGTACTGTTGCAGAGTACAGAGATTACCTTGAGGGACTGTTGGTAAATGGAATTTATCATGCACGTCCAAGTGTAGGAATACGCAATGAAATACTTGAAAACATGAGGACTGCCTACGATACGATGCATGAAGATGCCGCAGATGTCACAAAAATATTTCCAAGAATTCCTAACGATAGGCGCACCCCAATACTATTTGGGCTTGATCCGAAATCACTTTGGAGATATAACCCAAAAAATCTCCAAACACTTATTGAGCACATGGATATGCCATCAGCAGAACGCTTACTCGTGGCACTTTCGGTAACAAAGCATAGCCCTGACAAAGAAAAAGAGCTCCCATATTTCGACGATATTTTCATATCTAGTGTGCCAGAAAATATCCCTGGCATGATCGACGGAAAGGGAAGCAGACAACGAGTAGTGGCTACACCCAAAAAAGGCACGACATACCACGCCATCGGCGTTATAGAAAAGGATGGTGAAGAACAGAAGTATCTGATTACATCCTGGGGTTTAAATCCGTTGGGACGCAACCAGACATATAATCTCGGAAACTTGCAGTTTGATGGTTTGAACCTGCGCCTTTTGGAAACTCGCCAGCTTTCAGCTGAAGGTTCTCATCAGCAAGCTATGAATGTGACTAACGATATTCTAGGGGCTATTACGACGGGTGCAATAGATTCATTATTACATCCAGATCAAAATTACATACATCTTCCCAATATCCGTAAATCTAGACAAAAAAGATAAAGGCACGAGCTACAGTTTGCGGAGGAGTTTGTGGACGGCGGAGGGGTTGGGGATGCGGTAATCTGCCAGGCTGCGGCCGCGGCCGACTTTGAGGGTGTATGAGCCGGCAGGGGCGGCGGCAAACATGTCTTCGTCGGTTGCATCATCGCCTATGATGAGCACAAAATCTTGGCTCTTGAGCAACCACTCTTGCATGGCGTGGGCTTTGCTGATGTCGAGATGGTGCACTTCGAGGACCATTTTGCCTTCTTTGACACGAAGCTTTTGGGCACGAGCGATAGGCAGGAGTAGCCGTTTGAGTGCTACCAGATGCTTTTGAGCCGTAAAGGGCGAAGCATTGCGGTAATGCCACACAAGTGTGTGCTCTTTGTACTCGACAAATGAGCCCGGCGTTAGGTCGGCATAGTACTCGAACAGCTCCATGACTTCGTTTTTCCACGAGTCGTTGCCCCCGAGTGTCTTGTGCCAAGTTTTCCAATCGGGTTTGTGGATGAATGCACCATGTTCGGCAACGAGTGTGATGGGTAGTTTACCGAGCCACGAATCGAGCGTGGCACGATCGCGGCCGCTAATGACAACAACTTCGTTGCGTGGGTCTTCACCGAGCCGCTTGAGTGACGCAGTGGTTGTGCGCGACGGCGCTGCCTCTTCTGGCCGGCTGACGATGGGCTGCAATGTGCCGTCGTAGTCGAGCAGTATCAGGCGCTTACGGCGTTGGTGAAAGTCGGCGACGAGGGCTTTTTCGGGCGCGCCGATAAATGAGCGGGTGATGTGCAGAAGTGGTCTTTTGGCTTTGTCTTGCAGGGTGCTGATGAAGTTTTTTGCCCACTTATCGACGGTGTGACGGCGCAGGTAGCGTTGCATTTTGCCGGTGCGGGCGCGGAGCTCGCTGGGCGGCATGGTGAGGGCTTTTTTGAGGCCGCGAACCATCGAGCGGGGCTGGGTGGGGTTAACCATGATGGCATCTTTGAGCTCCTCGGCGGCACCAGCTGTTTCGCTGAGCACGAGTACGCCGTCTTGCTTGGGCCGACTTGCGAGATACTCTTTGGCGACGAGGTTCATGCCATCGCGGATTGGCGCGATAAAAGCCACATTGGCTCGTTGGTAGAGTGCGGCGAATTGTTCAAACGGCAGGGCAGAGAAGATGGGCTCGACGGGCTGCCAGCTGGGCGTGCCAAATGTGCTGTTTATGTCTTCAATAAGCGCCTCGACATCAACACGAAGTTTTTTGTACTCTGGTATCTCGGTGCGTGAGGGCATGGCTTGCATGACCATAATAACTTTTGTGTGCATGCTGGGGTTTTCTTTGAGCAATGTGCGGTAGGCGACAAGTCGCTCGACAAGGCCCTTTGTGGGGTCGAGCCGGTCGATGGTGAGGATGACTTTTTTGCCGCGGTATTTCCAGCGAAGCTTTTGGTACTCAATCTGCACTTCAACCGATTTTGCCGCGTCGGCAAACCGGTCATAATTGATACCAATCGGGAAGTCGAGCACACGCACGACACGGTCTGGTAGCGCAACTTTGCGGTGAGCGACCACGCCAATGTGCTCGCGTTGGCAACAGTCGAGAAAATTTTCGGCATAGGCTGTCGTGTGCATGCCAACAAGGTCCGCGCCGAGTACGCCGCGCAGCAATGCGGCCATGTGGGGCGTCTGACTTAGATGTCGATAGGTCGGGAACGGTATGTGCAAGAAAAAACCGATGCGTTCTTTGGGCCGGGCCACTCGGAGTATCTCGGGCAAGAGCATAAGCTGGTAGTCGTGCACCCATATAGCATCGCTGACGTTGCTAAGCCGCAGCGTCTCGTCTGCATAGAGGCGGTTAACTTCCTCGTATGCCCGCCAGTTTTTCTCGCTTTCGCCACTGCCAACGGGCAGATGGTGAAAAATCGGCCACAAAACGCCATTGCTATAGCCATTGTAGAAGCCGTCGAGCTGCTTTTGGCTGAGGAATATTGGGTAGCAGTTTTGTTTTCGCAGGTGGCGAGTTATGTCCTGCTTTTCTGCTTCATTTAAGAGTTCACTGGGTATCCCGGGCCAGCCAATCCACTTGTTGCGGCCATCTTTTGCGTACGAGGCGAGCGCCGAGCTTAACCCGCCGACACTCGGAAAATACTCGAGCTTACCGTCCACTAGCTTCACGCTTACCGGTAGTCGATTGGATATAATAACTAACCTACCCATGAGGTACCTACAGTTGTATCATATCGAAGCAGTTTCCGGAAGTAATATTGCTTACACGGGCCCGTCACTCCTGCAACGAAAACTATCCTAGCCATAAAACCATACTTATCTGCCAATAACAGATTGATAACTACCTGATACGCCACATTATTTGGGCATTAGCTCGCGATAGCGGATATTTTATTGTGGCAAGCGGGCTACTGGAAAATTGGTTAAATTGAGGTGATTATCTCGAAAAATGGTAAATGTCGGGGTAGTCCATTATCATAAGTGATGTGATTACTTCGTATGTTGGGGAGAATGATGGAGTGCGGCTGCGGGCAGTGCGCGAGTTTGTGGCTGCGTTTGAGCGCGAGTATGGCGATATGGCGGTCGAGAAGCTCGATGCCGAGGCGGTCTCGTACGAGCGCATAACAGAGGCGGTACAAAGCTTGCCGTTTTTGGTGAGTCGCAAGCTAGTTGTGCTGCGCGGTGGCAGCTTGAACAAAGATTTTACTGAAAAGTTTGAAGCGTTTTTAGAGCTGGTGTCAGATAGTACCGATGTGCTACTGACAGACGGAAAAATTGATAAACGCACAAGTTTTTACAAACTTTTGCAGAAAAAAACTGACTTTACAGAGTATAAAGAGCTCGATAGTAATGGCTTAGCACGCTGGGCGGTGACCTATGCCAAAGAGCAGGGCGGCAACCTTAACCAGTCAGATGCCAATTATCTTATACAGCGCATCGGTGATGCGTCGCATCTGCAAAAAAAGACTGGTGCAAGCCAGCTGACGCTCCAAAATGAGCTCGACAAACTACTATTGTTTGCGCCGGCGATTTCGCGTAGCTCAATTGACCTTATGACCGACGAGAACCCGGCGAGTAAGATATTTGACCTCCTTGACGTGGCATTCGCGGGCGACACTAGGCGCACGCAACGTTTGTATGCGGATCAGCGAGCACAGGGTGTGGAGCCGCAGCAGATTATGGCGATGCTGGTGTGGCAACTGTACATATTCGCCGTGGTCAAGGCGGGGCAGGGCAAAAGCGCGTCCGATATTGCGAGTAGCGCCAAACTTAGCCCCTTTGTCGTCGAAAAGGCCCAGTCTGCTATGCGCAGGGTAAGCCTCGCTGAGCTACGAGCGATGATCCGGTCTTTGCGCGAGCTCGATGTCCGCACCAAAACCGAAGGCATCATTCCTGACGAAGCTCTGCAGCATTACCTCCTGACACTTTCGCAGTAATCATATTGCAAAATAAGCCAAAAAGTGCTACAATCGAGCTGTTACGTTATAACAAAACCAATACTAAATATGAACCACAATACGTTACCGACAGCGCAACCAGTGTCGCAAGAAAAGCCAGGGAAACTAGGCCGACTTCTCGATGCGGCAAAGCGCATATTTGGGGCACCGAGTGTCAATGAAGTCTATGGTGCTGCGCCGATGACCGCGGGTGAGCTGATCGATAGTCGGGGCTATGCCGCTGAGCTGACGGGGCATGGCATATCTGATACCAGAAGCTACGGCGGCACACTAAAACGAATCGCGAATGCTGACGGTGCGGTTATAGATCGCGGTATCAGTGATGCTGATGAAATCGTAGAAATCAATGAGCATGATGCGGTTGGCCAGACGGTCGACTTTCTTGCATCGTTTAGCAAGACCGTACGAGATGATACATTACCCAGTGATGCGGCGAAGGAGTTTGCAGACATTGCTGATACGTTAGTAAATGGGCTGGATTATATCACGCAGGAAGATTTACAGACTGCAACTGCAGGGCTGGCTTCATATTGGGTGGATTACCTGAGCGAGGATGCTCGGAATAGGATACTTGTCATAGGTGACGGATACAAGAGTCGAAGCCATATAAGCAAAATGGTTACCATGAAAGTACCCGAAGAACTACGCGGAAGAATTGACCACCAGCGCACAGCATACGAGGATGCTGCCGCGGTTAAGGCAGAGCAAAAGGGTGCTCCTTTCACAGATAATCAATATCGAGAGTACGTCGACCACATTAAGCCCGTTGTTGTAGATGATTGGATGGCAACAGGTAGCCAAATATCGCTGCTGATTGGTAATGATGCGCGAATGGCATTGAGCTTCGGACAGCAAGCAGGGAATGGCATACGCGATGAGCTCGAGGACGTACTGCTAAATAAAGTCGAAATAAATCTCTGTGTCGCCACCGATGAACAGACCACGCAGGGCATAACTGCGCAAGAAGGAGCAGCCCTGGGCCGGCACTTTACCGTGAAGGGTTTTTGGAGAAAACAAAGCACAGGAACTATCCCTTCGTATGCCTATGACGCCGATGGTTATGCATATCAACGACCACGACCCGTACGGAATTTAATCACCGGTGCACATTCTTCCACAGATGACGCGCTGGAAAAACCATGCGCAGAAATGGTGAAAATACTACGCGCTGAGTATAGTCTAGCGGCACAAATGCCACCTCTCACTAATCTGGTACGTCCATATAGATAATAAACATGCCGCCCGTATGAGTGGCATGTTCATCGTTAGCAAAAGGTGTATTACTTCTCTGCGGGAGTTTTTTTAGCTGCGGGCTTCTTTGCTGGTGCGGCTGCTTTTACTGCTGGCTTTTTAGCAGGGGTTGCTTTTTTGACGGCTGGCTTTGCGGCGGCCTTAGGAGCAACTTTTGGAGCAGCCTTC
>CAYZFT010000058.1:0-6136 GCA_964477925.1 uncultured Candidatus Saccharibacteria bacterium | reverse complement strand
CGTGCTGTGCGCTTGGTGGTTTTTGGGTGCAAGCACTGCAACAGTCGTGACCGGCTAGGCGTGTAGTATGGTGCTACAATGGTGTCATGAAACTGAACCGTCGCGTCGCCCTAATCGTGCTCAGTGTTGCGGTCTTAGTCGGGTTTATCCAAGATAGGTTGCTCGGCCAAGCGTTACTGGGTTTGGGTTTTTTTCTTTTTACTGTTGTGTGGGTTAGCATCTGTGTCGTTGCAACAGTCGCCGCTAAAAGACCTTTGAGCAACCATGCGTTTCTCTATGCTGCCATCGCGCTAGCTAACGCGCTGATTGTGTACTTCCGCGACTCACTTCTCGTACAATTCTGGTCCATTATCATTACATTGATAGCACTTTTCTTACTTGTTGGTACCTGCGGGTTTGAAAACTTTAGCGTAATGCCCCTACTGAACCGCTGGCGTGAAACGATTAAACAGTTTGTCCTGACTGCCCTTGCTGCGCCCGTAACTTTTTTTAACGCTATCCGCCAAAACAATACACGGCGTAGCTTAAACATCAGCCGCGGGGCAGTGATTGCGGCAGGGCTGGGATTAATTTTTATCATGCTGTTTATTTCTGCCGATGCCGTAATTGGTCATATGTTTAGCTGGCTGGGTGACGCACTTTATGGGATTACTGACTTTCTCGGGCAGTTCAATATCGGTCGAATTATTTCTGTGTCATTCTGGGCATTTGCTGCCTTCAGCATCATTCTTTTTATCTATCAGGCTCGCTCGGGCGATACCAAATCATCATTAACGATTCGTGCGCAGCTTACGCGCAAGGATAGCCTGATTATTATTAGCACCCTACTGACTATATTTGGCGCCTTTATTGCCATACAGGCGTACTACCTTTTTTCTGATGGGAAGCTACCCGACGGGCTGACCTATGCCGAGTACGCTCGACAAGGTTATGGTCAGCTGCTTTTCGCGACACTGCTCGCCAGTGCGTCTATCAAAGGCGTGATATCGGCGACACACGAGCGGGCAAAAGATAGCGTACTCCGGCTTGCCACCGCCGCACTTGTCGTGCTCAATGGCTTAGTTGTAATCTCGGCGTGGCGAAGACTGAGTATGTATGAGTCCGCCTACGGATGGACTGAGGCTCGTTTTGTCGCTCACCTCGGACTAATCTGTATCGCGCTCGGGTGTGTGGCGTTGCTTGTCTGGTTGTATGGCGGGCTGACTTCAAAACAGCTTTATGCAGGCAGTTGGTATTTCGTGCTGTTCGTACTAATGACGGCAGCAATCATGAACCCCGATGCTATCATTGTGCGCAAAAACATCATGCAACGTTCGGAGCGGGTTGGCATGCTCGACACCAACTACTTGCGTGGCCTTTCACGCGATAGCTGGCCAACCATTTGCGCTGAAGCACCTCGTCTCGCAAAATCCAATCCGCTCGAATACGCAGATCTCGCACGGCCACGTCAGGATGACCAAAGTGCTGTCTCTCGGGGCTTTTCGCGCCACTACACCCACGAAAAAGCTTATTCGAACCGCTATTCCACTTGTTTGTAGCCCGGTTTCGGCTTGATATTTTCGAGCCGGTAACACAATTTTTAGGGTTGTCTTGGCTGTCACAATAGCTCGTCTTAACAGATACAGTTGCGCGAATAATTAGGTCTAAAACCAGGTTGGCCTCATACTAGTAGGTATTACTTGCTGTATTAAGCAGCTAGATACACCCTCCAGGAGGTTCACCCATGGCCAAAGATAAAGGCAGAAAAGAAGTTAAGAAACCCAAAAAAGAAAAAACGGCATCGTGATGACTAACACGCAGAGCAGGCAGAAATTTTTAGCCTCTGAAGAAGCAGAGCAGTTTCGCATCGACCTCTTGGCCATTGCGGCTGACCCGCGTTTTAACACCGAGAGCATCTACACGACCTTGGAGGAATCTGAGAGCACAGTCTTTGTACAAAAGCACCTGAGCTACTTGAGCAATAACCTCAACATAACCCCCGAGCAGTACCTCTCGAACCTCAAACTCCGCACCCGCATCCGTTCGTAGGCACGACTCGCCTTTTGGCTACTGTGCAGCGAAATCTTTTTGTTTCGCACTATATGTTAGAATCTTTGTCACGTTTTGATTAATCAATTCCTCAGAAAGTGCACCCTTCTGAACCTGCGATACGATGTAATCAACAAGACTATTGGGCTCAATATCACTTGCGCCCGGTGCGTTCTCGGTTACGTACAACAACATCGTATTGCCCGCTTGCAATGCGCTTACTGCGTTTTTATAAGGGTTGCTGTATGCCTTTTCGCCCGAATTCGCTAACATAAACATGTCATCCGTAATACTAATACCACTAAAGCGTAGCTTTTGCTCAAGCAGGTCGTGCCACCGCTTAGAGAGACTTGCTGGAGCAGTGTCAAGAAATGTATAACGAAGGTGCCCAAACATCACGAAATCTGCCCCACTATCAATCCCAGCCAAAAAGGGTTTAGAGGGGCCTTCTGCCCATTCACGCTCACTGATTGTTATGCCAGGGATACCATAATGTGAGTCTGCGCTGCCTTCACCATGTCCGGGAAAATGCTTCAATGTCGAAAAGGTTTTTAGGTTTGAAGCTTTGACTGCCGCCGCAACACGTTCGCTTGCTTGTCCCGCGTCTGTACCAAGCACTCGCGCGTACATAAATGAATTAGCATCATCAGTTACATCCGCCACAATTCCAAAGTTAAGCGTAATACCGTTGTCCCGAAGTAGGGCAGACCGTTTTTCAAAAGCACTACGTATAGCTGACGCAGGTTGGCTTTTGAATTGTTCTGCTCCTGGGAAAGTGTCGCTTTTGAGCCTACTTACAACTCCGCCCTCTTCATCGATAGCAACGAATGGCGGGAAAATCATGCCGCCGCTTATTGCACTGGTTAACTGTTTAAGTCTGAGCGTCTCGAAAGGTTTAGGCACGTTATCGCCCATAAGTATGAGCCCACCGGGCTTTATTGTTTGCACGAAATTTCTGAGTTCTTTTGGGTTTTGACTTTTTTTATGGAAGATGAAGAGTTTTGCAACTTTATCGCGGAGTGTCATTTTTTTGAGCTGGGCCTCCACCGAGACCGTTCCGATTTGCGCTTGGTTTGTCCATGGTGGCATCATCGCAGGGATAAATACATATAGCAGACTACCCAACATTACTAGTGCCAACACACAAAGCCCAACTATAATTTTTCGTCGCATACGACAAGTGTACTCAAGCTGGCTGCATCGTACAACATAGCCTATGCATTTACCTTAATGAAAAAACGTGCCGGAGAGTCTTAGCGAAATGGTCAGGGCGACTGGCTTTGTGGTTTTGAGCTATTTGCTCGACAGGAGCCATTCGATTTGTTTTTTGAGCTCGGTGACGCCAGTGAAAAGTATAACGTTTATGCCGAGCCTTTCGGCTGCGGCGATATTACGGGGGCTATCATCAGTGAATATGCACTCTTCGGGGCGCACACCGAGCTTTTGCATGATATGCTCAAAGACGGCAGGCTCTGGTTTTATGAGGCCAACTTCACTCGAAATGACAATCTCGTCAAAGTTTTTCTCGAGGTCATGCAGCTTCAGCTCATTTCTGAGGTATTCTGACGATGAGTTTGATAGCAGCGCTGTTTTGTACGTACCGCGGAGCGTGCCCACATACTCGACAAGCGGCCAATTGACCTCAACATCGGTCTCCATCTCACGCTCGACTTGCTCGGCAGTCTCGCCAGAGGCATCAGCGATAGCCTGAAAAAACTGTTGGTCTGACAGCTCGCCCCTGTCGTGCCCTTCGCTCGCGGCGAGGAATGCCCCCGTGCGCTCATAGCCATGGTCCCTCAGCCAGCGGTTGTAGCCGTCGGTACGGAACACATCAAAATAGTCTAAAATTATCGCTTGTATCATGCCAATAGTGTAGCATCTATCCTATTATTTGGGTTGTACCCGATTTGAGGGTATGCTTGAGGATATATGACTCACGACATCAAGATTACTGCAGCTGCCCTTGCTACCATTATAGGGCTGATTGCGTATGTGCCATATCTCATAGACATGTTTAAGGGCAAGAACAAGCCGCACTTGTACACGTGGGTTAGCATATTCCTGGTCACGAGTGTCGTTGCCTACATACAGCTCATTGGCGGCGCTGGAGTGGGCGCAATACCGACAATTTCAGGTGTGGGGATTGATGCCGTAATCTTGTTTTACTGTTTTCGGTTTGGTACAAAGGACGTTGTGCATATGGACAAGGTTTGCCTCGCGGTATCTGTTTTGGGGGTCATCGCTTACGCTATTCTCAGCGATAGGCCCGTCATATCACTCGCAATCGTAACCGCCGCCGAGATTATCTCGTTTGTGCCGACATTTCGGAAGACACACAATGACCCCTATTCTGAATCTTTGACCAGCTACTACCTGATGCTGGTAAAAATAAGCCTCATTTTGGTTGCGCTCGAGAAATATAACCTGCTGACCGTGTCGTACTCAGCACTCTGGCTGATTGTATTCACGGTATTCCTCGCGTCAGTTTATCGGTGGAGATTTGCCCTTAAACCCCCCGAAATGCAGGAGGGCAGCTCTACTCCCCCTGCCTAGTACTAAGCACGCGGGTTGTTGGTGAAACTAGAATAGCAGCCCTTGTCTCTTTGACTATGGGCAAACTTCGCCCTTACCCAATATATTGCCCGACCCTCCCAAGTCAATCGTGCGACAAGTACACTTGGCGGCATTGCCAGGGCAAATAGCCTGGTTGCTAGTGCTAGAATGCCTCACCCAGAGCAACCCTACACTTAGTACTACTAAGATTACCAACGCTATCGTAAGCACCATAACTCGCTTACTTGAACTGTGTTGAAGATATGTTTTCGCCATATGAGTAATTGTACGATACTACTTGATTGAAATGTATTTCAACGATTAAATAGCTTCGGGGTTAGGGCTGCGAACTTCCGTGCTTCTCGCTCATATAAACTTGCCGGGGCGGGGCTAATTGCTCAGGTGCAGTGTCTTGGCGATTTGTTCTACTACTGCCGCATACTGCCCATAGTCTGTCTTGTCTTTGTTGGCAAAACTACCGTTGCTGCGGTTGAAGTATGAAACATCGAGTATGGCTACGTACGTGCCATTTGAGATACCGTAAGCTACGTGCTCTAGATATGCGTTGTCATTGGCGGCAGTCGGAGTAATCGGCTCAAAGTCATATTTAAAGCCAGTGACACCGGCGGTAGTGGTAAACGCAGAATAGGCGGCCGAGGCTCCCTGGTCAGAATCTTGCCATTTTTTTGCAAATACTGTTTTAGCGTCCTCGCTAGTCTTGATAGCAGACACTGTAACTACAAAGTAGTCGGGGTAGTTTGCGCTCGTCTCATCTTCGTTTTCGGGAACTATCATCGTCTGACCCAGACAGTTTGCAATGCCACTTGAGACACAACCTTCTGCGGTTGTATCTGCGTCATCCCGCCAATCGCTAGGCTGAGCAAAACTCACGATGTCTTCGATAACAGACGCTGTATCACGAGAATACGTCAGCGGTGTAGCCGTCGACTTTACGCCAGATAATAGCGTAAAATCTATCGGCTTTACTGTACTGGCCGCTACCGTCTTAGTAGTTACAGAATTTTTTGTAGTCTTTGAGGTTTTTTGCGCTTGAGTATGCCATACGTAGTAGCCCACCGCCCCAATTGCCACAAGAACTAAAATGACGAGCAGCCCCTCAACTACACTAAACCCTGACTGATTTTTCTTTTGGCAGCTCATCAGAAGGCTCCTCGAATTATGTATTACCTTTAGTATAAGCCGTGCTAGGTAGATTTGCAACGAGAAAGACCGTCACAATACTGGAACCGAGTAGATGCTTGGCGGATGTTGGGGAAGCGTAATTTTGTCGTTATGACGGAGGTTAAAGTGTTTATAGTTGCGGGACCAGGACAGCGGCTTCGCCTTCTCCGTTCACTCGCCAGAAAGAACGAGATTCTTTCTGGGCTTCATTCACTGCACCGAACCAGGGACTCACGCTCGAGCTGCGCTCGTGCTAGTCCCAGGTTCGAGGCTTGGCCGATAACCAAGTTAAAACCCCCACTTTCGTGGGGGTTTTAACTTGGTTGCGGGACCAGGACTCGAACCTGGGACCTCATGGTTATGAGCCATGCGA
>CAYZFT010000057.1:0-6392 GCA_964477925.1 uncultured Candidatus Saccharibacteria bacterium | reverse complement strand
TCACACATCCGCAACAGGAGGTACCGATGAATGCCCAAACCAAGGTGGTCATCCGACCGCCTGTGACCCCCGATGAGTTCGCCGAATACTACGACCTGCGTTACAGGGTGTTGCGTAAGCCTTTTGGCTACGAGCCAGATTCAGCACGCGACGAGTACGACGACATGGTCTGCTTGCAATTGGCGGCCTTTATGTACCAATCAATTGTTGGTGTGGCTCGCCTGCACCGCGACCCTGATGGAATGTTCGTAGTCCGCTGGGTGGCAGTCGATCCGAACCAGCGCCATCGCCATGTGGGCAGCTTGCTGCTACAGGCTCTCGAGGACGAAGCTCGCTGCCTGGGTGCAAAGCAAATCGAACTCGTGGCCCGCAACAACGCGCTTGGTTTCTATGCCAAACTCGGCTACAACGAGATGGGTATTGCCAGCCCGGTTCGCAACGTTGCAGGCAAGCCGGTAATGGAACAGACCAAAATGAGCAAAACGCTCTAGACACAAAGGAATCCAATGAACCTTGCAAGACACGTCATGCAATCGTCGGCCCATGTCTGGGCTGACTCGCCCGAGCAACGGGTGCACCTGGTGCTCAAGAGTGGCCGACACAGCAACGGCTACATCAACTCCGACCCAGCCAGCGTCAGCACATCGGCCATGTGGCTGTTGGCTGGCGAGTTGGCTCACAAGTTCCTGGAAACAGCACACAACAACGGGCTGAAGTTCAATGGCTCGCCCTTCGTGGTGGCCACCCCGCCATGGGGAAGCTTCCGGCTGGCGGACTATTTCGCCATCCAACTCCAGATGCTTTTGGGTGAGGCAGCGGACATGGTGATCATCGAGAAGGACGATGCCGGCGTGTTCTACATCGACCGCGAGGGGCACCCGCAAACTCTCGATGGAGCCAATGTCGTCATCATCGAAGATGTCAGCACCACCGGCAAGAGCACCCGTGAGGTGATCGCCCTGGTGGAAAGCTACGGCGGCACAGTGGTCGCCGTAGGCTCGGTGTGGAACCGCGGTGCTGTGACTGCAGCCGATCTGTTGCTCGACGGCGAGAAAGTGGTGACCTTCACGCTCATCGATGAGCAATTGGCCGACTGGGCCGCCAAGGATTGCCCGCTCTGCACCGAAAAGGTGCCGATCGCAACCGACCTCGGGCATGGCACCAAGTTCCAAACGGAACACCCCGACTACCCCGGCGGGTTCACCACCCTCCGTGACTAGTCTTTCCCGAACTTTGGAATTTTCCAGGGTTCGGGGCAATTCAGAGTTATTGCTCTTAGATGACTGTGATTTGCCTTGACTTAACAGATAGAAACTTATACTATCTGTGCAACCTTAGCAACAAAGGAGCGAACCTTGAACTGGATAATTGGGTTGGCCGGTCTGGGCATTGGACTGATTCTTGCCTTCATCGGCGGAGTGTGGCTATTTGAGCGTTACGTAGAACGAAAGGAAAACCAGAGGCGCACAGCCTTCGATCAACGTATCCACGAACTTGTAAGTAGCAACTGGCAGAACAATACCGCCTTGCAAGAGGAAATCCTCCGTCGAATTCCAGAAGCCTACCGTGGTAACTGGGTCGATCAGGGGGCCTATGTGCGTTTGGCTGCTATTGGTGACCAAATTAGGGGGCAACGAGAGCGTGACAAGTACTTGCCCAAGCTTTTGAAACTTCACGGCAACTACCTGCAAGCCACCGATAGGGAGTCTGTTTTCAAAGCCCTGGTGGAACTGCGAAAATGCCTGCACAACCTCTCCTATGACGAGTGCAGAAGAGAATTCCGAGTGGCTACCAACCTTGGACTGGATGAGGTCGAACAGCTACTCAGAGCCATGGTGCATGAGCATGTCGAAACGCTGCTTGCCGAGGCTCGCCAGGGTTCCCGCGAGAGCTTCCAGGCTCTTGCTGTACTCAGGCATGATTGCGACCGCCACAATGGCTATCGCGACTTTGCTCCCTCGAACGAGTGGCTACCAGCCGATTGGAACGACCTGGTGGCAGTACATGTCGCCAACCCACACCTGCGCGATTTTACCAGAATGCAAGACATGCCGGTCGGCGAAGCTCGTCGTCGTGCTGCCGAAGCTCTGCGCGATCAAAACCTCACCGAGGCCAAGATTGTGCTGGCGTGGTGCAACTTCAGCTCGAAGATTCGGGTGGAGGTTGGCGATGTACTGACGGCTGATCTAGCCAAGTTCGTGGCCAGTGAGGCCAAGCGCCATACCGAAGCCCAGGGTTAAACCCCCGATGAGACCTCCGTCTTATTGGGGGTTTTGTCGTTCTCACGACATATTCTGTCCAAAACAAAATATCCCCGCACACTTATCGGGGATATTTTTGTTTTGATACTAGTAAAACTAATTCAAATTACTGGCAAGCCTCGCACTCAGCGAGCTCTTTCGGATCAATTGGGCAGGTCATTGGCTTGTCCCAATCATCGTCTTTGATTGTACTTGAAGTTTTTGCCGTTTCTGGCATAATACTCACCCTCCTTGTTTTGATTTTTTAATACGCTGGTATCTATATTACCGAAGCGTAATCAGTTTGTAAATAGTGTTTTAATAACTTTTTTTACCGCTACATATAGCGTGGTACTATTTACAGGTTACACTAGATGCATAAACTTAATATACCTGGTTTTACGAACAATTACCATACATTTTTGCTACCATATGCAATCTGTAACAAAAAGGTGGGCTTTTGGCCCACCTGTTGGCTTGATATTTATTTCAGTTTTCCGGCAACTTAGCCAAAAACAGCCGAATTGCGGAGTGCTGAACACATAAATTACTCAAAGCCATTTTTAGTGTAGCACAACAACTTAGGCCGTCAAAATTTGCCACAAAATACTTCGAGCCCCGCCAACAAATGCTGGCGGGGCTCTGTGTGTGATCACCGGTAGCGGCTGATCACATCGTTGACCTCGCGGTCAAGATCTGAGTTGCTCACCGCCTCCAGCTGTTCGCTGAGAGCGGAGTTCTCAGCTCGGAGGGCGGCGTTCTCACGCTTCAGATCATCGTTGCGATCCCTGAGACGACTCACGTCATCCTCGAGTTCCTTGATGATCCCAAGCAACGCCGTGCGCTGCTCGTTGTGGCGGAGTGATTGCACGGTCGGTACCGAAGTGACCGATGAAAGAGCATCGCCACCTTGTGTAGCCGACCCCAGGTCCTCCGACGAAGGATCTGCAGAATTCGGAGGCTGGTGGGCCTTCGAGTCGGTGGCCGAGCGGGGCTCTGCAGTGGTCGGCTTGCGCGGCACCCGCTTGGCAGGCTTGGTGGAATTGGCCAACTTGCGAGCTGCTTCCTTCTCACGCGACTTCTTGATGTCTGCCTGCGTGATGCGCCTCTTTGTGAGGTTGACGCGCCACAGGTAGCGCCCGTCGGCCTGCTTCTGAACTGGCTGAAGAAGCCGAAGGTTCTGAAGATGTCGGCTGATGGTAGATGTCTGCGGTCTGTAGCCGAGCGGTTCGGTGATCTCGGGCAAGCGGAATACTCCGTTGCCGTTCTCATCGACCTGCTGACGTAAGGCCTCGAGGACCTTGTTGAGAATGGTGACCCATTGCTGGATCCCCTGGATCTTGGTCATGTGTGGTACTTCCTTCCAGATGGTAGGTGGGATTGCCAAGAGTATAGCAGCAAATTGTGTTACTGTCAATCTTTTTTGACTGTTTATTTTAGTACAAATGAAGAACCCCCCACCTTCCGTAGAAAGTGAGGGGCTCAGCGTGTCGACTTACATCGACACTATTGCGTAAGCATGCTGACATGCGCACGCAGTTCGAGGTCCTGGACCTCGGAGGCGCTTTCGCGCCACTCTTCCGGCAGTGCGTGCAGGCTCAGAGCCTGCACAGCGACGAACTGCTGGTACTTCTGGATCACCCGGTCGGCATTGCGGGCGTCGCTGCACTGGCTGTACAACGAATGACTGGTGTTGATCCACAGAATGCCGACGGCGACATCTAGCATCCAAGGATCCTGGATGTCATCGGTCTCGCCGAAGCGAAGCCCGAAGTTCTTGACCTTGACGGTCCGCCGGCTCTTGCCATTGGGGTCAGGGACAAAAACTTCTTCGTCGACGTCCATTTCCCCGGTGGTGGTGCCGCCGTTGCCACCGCCACCGCCTCCGTTACCACCAGCGTTACCACCAGCGTTGCCACCACCGCCACCGCCAGACTTGACCGGCTTCTTGGTGGTTTGGGTTTTGATATCGCCAGCTACCTCGGCTTCGCCATCGCCGGTGTCTCCACCGACCGGAACACCGATCCCCTGGGGGTTCGGCGGGAAAGTCTTGACCAAATCAGCCAAATCCTTCATTCCGGGATCATCGAGCATCTTCTGAAGCTGGTTCAGGGCTTGCTCGGCAGTCCGATTGAAACGCTCCGACTCGGCCACGTCGCAGGCCGCCTCGAAGTGTGCCCTACCGATTTCGAAATACCACTCCTCGATTTGGGCAACAAAAATGAAGAGATCATCATCATCCGCAAACGAGGTACGGTTGGCCTGGAGTTTCAGAAGGTTCGATACGATCTCACCCTCGAAGACACCACTGGTCAGTGCCTTGGCCAGCTCGGGTTCGAGCAAACCTTGTGCACTCTGAACGAACTTCCGAGCTGGGACACGGAAAGCGTCGCCGGTCTGCCCGAAGCTCAACTTGCCGGCATACTTGTTGCCGGTTCGCCTGGCCAGGAAAACCTGGAAAGTCGTCTTGCCATTCCCTTCGCGCTTCTCAACCTCGGGCAACTTCTCGCCCGAGTATGGTTCGGCAACGACGGTACGGCTGTAGGCCTCGCCCGTTACTGGCACCACGTTGATATGGAGCTGGGTTCCGAGCTTGACCATCTTGCCCCGGAATTCCTCCAGGGCGGTCTCGACCAACTCGTTGTCATCGACATGCGTGATACGCCTGTCATCGATGACGCCGAATAGCTCCACCGAGGTACGCCAGTTGACCATGTTCGACTTACGGTTTTTGGACCGAGAGAAGGTCATGTCAACTTCCTCGGGCTGGAGATGAATCTCCTCCGAGGAATTGGCGATCTCGTTGGTATCGAAACGCCAGCGCAAGTATGGCGGGCGACTGGTGCTGGTGTGCTTCGGCTGACTGGTGAAGGTGAAGTACTCACACTTCTCCAGCGGTGCCACAAGCCCGTAGCCCCAACGTCCAAGCTTGCCCTTCGGCTTGATGCTCTTACCGATGTTGGCTAGCGCCCTGTCGAAGGTCTCACGGTCGACACCATTCCCATCGTCTCGGATGGTGATGGTGCGCTTCTTCCAGTTGATATTGACCCAGACGTTCTTGGCGCCGGCATCAAGGCTGTTCTGCATGGCCTCCAGGATGACCTGGAGAACCTTCATGTAGGTCCGTGCGGCGAGGATGATCGCCATCCCGGTATGGGGACGCAACACGGAGGTGCGGATGTCTGCTTCGGTCGCACTCATCGAATGCGGCCTCCTTTCTTGGACTGAGCGAGATTCTCGCGGGTTTTTTCGGATGTAAGGTTACGGATTGCCAACGAAAAATCGCTGACTTCATCATGACCCACCAGCTTACGCAACTCAGCACGTTCCTCGGCGGTGACAGAGTCACCGCTAAAGTGACGCGCCAGCGGCAACATGGCATTGATCTGAGCCGCAAAGACACCCATGAGTTCCTGATTGCTCAGGTAGGCATCGTCCGGGGTCAGGATTTGATCCTGACCCGTTGGCTTGCTCATCTCCGGCAGTATCGCGGCGATGTCAGAATGAGCCATCTGCAGTCGCGTATGGAAACTCATACGCGCGCGAACAACCTCTTCTTCGATCGTTGCAACAAACCGCTTGGTAGCGATTTCACGCTCGGGAAGCATCGCTGCTCCACGTAGCAAAACACGATACGCATCCTTCGAAGTCTTGTAGCCCAAACCCTCACGGGCTTGGTCGAGGGTCAACACCTCGTAGGCCAGGGCTTCGGCAACGTAGTGCAGCGCGGTCGGAAGACCAAGCCACTCGGTTACCTGATACCCCAGCATCTCCAGCGTGACCCGCAAGCGGATCAGGTTGTCACCCTTGGCCTGCACACCAGCCTTCAACCACAGCGCAAAAGTCGCGGCATAGTCAATCTGGAGCACCGTTGCCAAGGCACGACGCGGTTGAGTGTCTGTGACCCTTTTTGTCAGGTCCTCAAAACACTCTCCGGTTGTTCCTTTGAACAATTGAATTCCTCCTTGTCGAGGTTCTACGGAATCTCCTATAGACTCTCGTTGCCCGAATATTACCACAAAAATACTTTTTTGTCAATCTGTATTAACAATTAGTGTAATTTGCTCTTTATAAAGCTTAAGCGTTACAATAAATTGGATGGACGACACACTATTTAATCCCCTCACTTCAGATGAGATTCAAAAAGCCTGT
>CAYZFT010000056.1:0-6581 GCA_964477925.1 uncultured Candidatus Saccharibacteria bacterium | reverse complement strand
GGCCGAGGAGGCCTATGCCGAGCAGGTTTTGCTGGGTCTTGGTAAAAAAGTCGTGCACGTTCCTGGCGAGCTGAAATTTAGCGGGCAGGGTGACGCCCTGCCCTGCGGCGATTACCTTTTCACTGGCATGGGTTACCGTAGCGATGATGCCGCTCAGCAGTTTGCGGCCGACACGCTCGGTTACAAGCGTGTTGCATTGCAAACCGTGCCGCAACTCGACGAGTACGGCCAAGCTATCATTAACGCCGCCTCAGGCTGGCCCGACAGCTTCTTTTATGACATCGACCTTGCCCTCTCCGTCCTCCGCCACCCCCCACTAGAAAGTGGTGATAGGTTAGACCTTGCACCAAAAGAGGGGTTGAAGGGGCTGATTGCGTGGTGCCCCGAGGCGTTTACGCCCGAGAGTCAAGAGAAGATGTATGCGTTTGACACTGTTGATAAGATAGAAATCTCACTCGAGGAAGCCATTGAGGCATTTGCCTGCAACCTAGTCAGCACTGGCGAGACGGTTATTATGAGTGCGACCGCACCACACTTGCGCGTTGAGCTAGAAAGTCGTGGCTTCACCGTAATCACTCCCGAAATCACCGAGCTTGCCAAAGGCGGTGGCTACATCCGCTGCACCACCCTAACGCTTAATAAGTAAACACGTATAGGCGACTTTTATAGGACGGACCTATAAAAGTACGTGGGCGTTATCTGAAGGTTTGTGTGGTTACGCTGAATAAATGTTGTACGGATTTTTGGTAAGCAATGGCAATTGGTAAGTTTTGGTGGATTCAGGTTGTCTGCGCATGATGAGCCTCAATCGTACAGGGTGGTCGCGTACTGCCGTAAGCGGGGCTTATGCAGCGAGCACTTCGCCTACGAATTTTGCGCCCTCCGCACTAAGCCCAATTTTGCCCAGGACATGAGGTATACCACCGCTTAGCACCGCTTCTCGGGCCGTGTCAAGCACCTCTAGCGGTTCCTGACCATAGTGTTCTCGCAGGCTCTCGCGGAGCAGCATAATCATGTCGGCGACCATGGTGGGGCTCGTACTCTCGCCGTCATGTACGTAGTTCTCGATTGCATATTCATTGAGCTTTGCCTCAAGGGCTTCTGCACTTTCGACGACGCTGCTGGGGCGGATGACCCCGTTTTCGTCCTGCACTGGTGTAAAGCCGTCAATATCATCGCTTACGCGGTCGGTAATACTTCCCGTAACACTGTTTACTAACTTTCTCCCTGTGGCGTACGCAATGCCCGCTCCTACCATACTCGCGCCCAGCAGACCTTGCTCGGTGATTTGTGATGCCGTATAGGCGTCAAGCACGTAACCACTGGCATAAGTAACCGCCGCACCGACCGCAGCCAGCCCCATACTTCCCAAGTGGCGCAGCACTTTTGATTTGCCGATTTTCCTTGGCCGATTCTGCAGGAGAATTGTCTGTACTTTGGTCAATCTCTCCTTCGAGTATTCTGACAAATGATGCCTCGAGCGCAGCGACCACGCGGTTTTTGATTTCGCCGTCGGACTTACCCAAGGCGGCCAGCTCCCCGACTGAGCTTGAAACGGAACCCTCTAAAACTGTGGCATAGCTTTTCATGGCCTCGGCATAACCCCTTGCTTCCTCAAAGGTTTGGACTCCGGGTTTAACTTGCTGGCTGCCGTAGCGACTTGCAGCTCTGCCTCTCTGAGGGGGTGTAAATGTCCTGTAGTCTCGCTGTCAGCTACCGCGGACGGTGTAACTTCGGAGGGTCGATTGAGTGTTGGAGGTTGCATCGAAGTGGTTCTTTTTGTTTTGTAGGGGGTACTAAATTATAATAACACACATTAGCAAAAAATACAATAACATCATATCAACTCACAACTTTTCCGCAAGCATACTCCTATGGGTTGAACCTATAGAACTACGCATTGGTCTATGTGATTGTATGCGGGGGAACGGTGATGGCTCGTTGTAAAAGCTACGTTTTACGCATCTGGGTGCGGAGGGCGGTGCGAGTGGTGGCGAATTCGTCCCAAGGGTCTTCGCGGTTGTCGCGTTCGATGGTTCTCTCGTGCCCCTTACCGAGGAGTAGCACGGTATCATCGGTTGAGCTCGCGCGGCTAAGTGCAAAGGCAATCGCCTCAGTTTATAGGACGGACCTATAACTGCTATAACTGCGCTATCGGCACAGTTTTCCAAAGACGAAATCTTATTTGTTCATCGCGGGGACGAAGGTGATATCCGCGCCATTTTCCAAGCCGCGGCGTACAGCCTTCATGCATGCGATATCAAGGTCTGTGATGGTCGAAAAGACGTTATCATCGGCTGTACCTTTGTCCAGCATTTTTGCACCGCCAAGCTGTTGGTAGTAGCCCCACTTGTCCTGTACTACTTCCAGTTCTGCCGGCGTGAGCATATTATTGACCGCTGCGGTGTCGCAGGCAGCCTGTGCCCGAAGCTCATATTCCGAGCGCTCGACCTCACCGAGATCTAGTGCAGTATTCATACGGTCTTCCCCTTCCTTATAGGTGTAAAACGCAGCCCATTTCCGTTTCTCTGGGTCCATCCTGTCAAGATTGGGGTACTTGTCTTTGACTGAAACGGTGAAGGTGTTGTCGCCGAAGGGTTTTTTATTGACTGCTATCCCATCAAGTACATCGGCAAAAACCTGCCTCGTCGCATCTTGCATAGCCAGCTGTTCTTCCGTCGGGGTGCTGCAGCCGGCTGTGGGTGCCAGTGCAAATGCGGCTGCTATAGCAACTATTCTTTGGGTTACGCGTTTTGGTCGTGGTGATGATACTAGTTCTGACATTTGACGTCTCCTCATGGTTATGTGCTGGGCTTTTGCCAGCGAATGAGGATGATACTAGTATTTGGCGCAAATGTCAAACGTATAGTGACTATAAATTACACAAACAGATAAGAATGCACTGATATTATGTCAAAAATGGATTGACAAAATTTTATATTCCATCTAGAATTACCGCATGAATCCTTCAAACGAATCACTTCAGATTCCTATTCGCAAGGCAGGGCTGAGCGAAAGCCAAGCGAAATGCTACCTCGCACTGATTGAACATGGTCAGCTCTCGCCGACCGATATTGCGGCAGTTACGGGTGAATCTCGAACGAATAGCTACATGGTCTGCGAGAGGCTCGAGCTGCTTGGGCTTATTACTCGTAAGGAAGGCAAAAAAATCATGTACACCCCTGCGCACCCATCAGCGTTAGAAACACTTGCCGAAAAGCGCCGCAAGATTATGGTCAGGAACGAGTACGAGGTCAAACAAAGCCTTACCCCGCTGATTGATCTCTTCTATGCGTCGACCGAAATGCCAGGCACGCGGACCCTGCAAGGGGTGGAGGGCATAAAAGAAGTCTACCGCGATACGCTCCGTACAAAGCAAGACCTGTACCTGCTGCGTTCAGACCATGACACGTCGGTGATGGGCATAGATTTTTTCAACGAATACAAAGCCAGGCGGGCAGCAAAAGGCATTCATACGTTTGCGCTCACGCCTGACTCGCTAGAAGTTGTGCATAACCAAGCACGCGATGAAGAGCTGGGTATAACCCGGACAATCCTCCCGAAGGGCTATTACACTGGTGCCGCAGAAATAGATGTGTACGGGTCTAAACTGGCATTCATTTCATTTGGCGATACACAAATGGCAACCATCATCGACAGTCCGCCAATCGCTGAAGCCATGCGCCAGGTTCTATCACTACTCATGCGCCAACCATAGCCGTACGGGAATGCAGGAAATGGTGTAATCTCCGTATATTTAGAGGACGGACCTATAAAAGGTCGAAAACCTCTCTGTAAATTTTACAGAATCAGATTAAATACTGTTGTATAAGCTACATTTTGTTCATCTGAGTGGCGAGGGCGGTGCGAGTGGTGGCGAGTTCGTCCCAAGGGTCTTCGCGGTTCTGGCGCTCGATGGTTTTCTCGTGCCCCTTACCAAGGAGTAGCACGGTATCATCGGTTGAGCTCGCGCGGCTAAGTGCAAAGGCAATCGCCTCGGTGCGGTCGTATACAATAAAGAGGTTTTTGCCCTGCTCCTTGCCCGCCTGCTCTGCCCCGCCCGCAATCTGCTCCAAGATGGCCAATCCGTCGCAGTCGCGGTCGTCTTCTTCGGTCAACACGACTTCGTCGGCGTACGTACCGGCAAGCTCGCCCTGAGCTGCCCTTTTTGCTTCGTCGCGTCTGCCGGCCGAGCCAAACATGACGATGAGCTTGCCCTTGACGGTGGGGCGAAAATCTTTGAAGAGCTTTTCAAAGCTGTCGGGCGTGTGGGCGTAATCGATTATGACGCCAAATGGCTGGCCTTCGCTGACGGTGACCATACGCCCGGCTACAGTTTTGAGCGTGGCAATACCCTGCTCTATTTGCGACTTTGTCAGGCCAATCGTACGGCCGACACAGACGGCAGCCAAGGTGTTATAGACATTAAAACTGCCGGCTAGTGGGCTGCTGATGTAGTACGTTTCATCACTTGTGACGGCTCTGTAGCTGATGCCGCTAGCTGTTAGCTGCACGTTTGTTGCACGGATGTCGCCAGACTCTATACCGTAGAGAATCGGCCGCTCAGTTTCACGTGCAAACGATTCACCAATAGGGTCGTCAGCATTGCCAATGCCTACTTGTAACCCCTGGTTATTTTTTTGTGCAAGCCTGAAGAGGCGGCGCTTGGCAGCAACGTAGCGCTCAAACGTCTTGTGATAATCGAGATGCTCGTGGGTGATGTTGGTCAGTACGGCGATGCTGTATGGTACGCCCCACGTGCGGTACTGCGCCAGGGCGGCACTAGTCGTCTCGAGCACGAGCCAGTCGACACCTTCATTTTTCATGACGCGGAGGCGCTGCATGAGCTCACGCACAGGCACATTGGTGTAGTGGTGGACTTGGTTGTGGATGTTACGCCCCACGCCCCAGGCCACCGTCGTCATGAGCCCAGCGTTGTAGCCCGACTCGACTAGCATATTGTGTACCAGGTAGCTCGTCGTAGTCTTGCCATTGGTACCGGTGATGCCGATGACTTTCATCCCCCGCCCTGGGAACCCATAGATGACATTCCATAAGACTGATTCTAGGAGGTGGCCGACGGGTTCGACCCTCTGGAACAGACTGCGTGGTACCAGAGACTTCACAAGTTTGCGTATATTCATGCTACTCAGTATAGCCTCGACTAGGCTTAAATGAATACCTTTCACGAGTTAGAGTAACTGGCTTAACGGTTTGTTTCAATGACTTTTTTAGCATCACCATCTGGCAAAAGACGGATTTTTTGCCCCGGCTCAAGGTCATGTGCTCCAGACCAGGTCAGATTGTTCAGCTTGAGCGTTTGGCCCGTGAATTCCCAAATTTGTTGGGCAGTCGGCACATCCTTGCCATTCACAGCGTCGAGCTGCTCACTTGCAATCCACCACACTGTGCTAAAGTCGGTGCCCTTTTCACGGGCCCCATGGCGATTAGCATAGGGGGTAACGCGCACAAAGTCGCCGTTTGTGTCGGCTTGGGCACCGTTCAGCATTGTATGTACGACGGGTTTGCCGGTAGCCTCCTCGTCTTTATCTTTATCTTTATCTTTATCTGTTTTATCTTCTTTACTCGTGTCGGTTTCGTGCCCTGTCTCGGTCGGCGTCGGGGTGACAGAAGCTGAAGCCGCCGGTGTTTGTGGCAATGGCCCCGTATCATCGGTGCATGCCCGTATGCCGAGCCCCAATAGCGCCGCCCCGGCAAGAATGAGAGCAACTGGTTTAATCCAACGGTGTCTATTAGGCCTTGTGCCGTTTTGGGCAAAAGTTGCACTCTGGTTTTCGTATGTGCTAGCTCCTCTTGTCGCTGCGGGTACTGGTGATTGCGGCGAAGCAACTCTACCAGATGGAAGAACGAGCGGTAGTATGGGGTCCCCGGTGGGGAGCGCATCGATATCCTTGACCGTAACCGGTGTGCCAGCTGCCACGGCTATAGCCGCTGCCGGGGCGGGGTAAAAGCTTGAGTTGAACATATCGAGCGCTTCGTTTACGGCTGCAATATTCCAACCCCATTCCATGGTTTGTTGTATAACTTCAGTGAAAGTGCCAGTCTTTTTCTGGGCAATTTCATAGGGGCTTAGATTTTTGTCGTCGAGCATAGTATGGCGCGCAACCAGCAATGCTCCGAGCGCCGCCTCCCCGGCCAGTTTTGGCATCGTGCCGTAATCGGGTGTTTCTTCGTCTGGGGGTAGGGCTTTTGCGGCTTCATCGGTTGTCGGGACGGCAGGCTCTATATGCTCAGACTCGGGAATTTCGACAATCATCGCGGCGGATTTGTGCGGAACGGGTAATTCACCTAGAAGTAGTGGTTCGTTATTGGTTGAAGTAGCCTGGATGGGTCGGGTCCTGTTTGCCAGCCTGGGCGTTAGTTGCATCATCGCTGAGCCGAGGAATTTGGGGATTTCTGTGCTAGCAATTCGACCAAACGCTAAAACTGTTACTACACGGTCAAGCAGGCCGTGTGGTTTGATACCTTTGAATGTGGTGGTGGCTAGAGTGCTGTGTTGTGAGGGTTCGCTATCGTTAGAAACGACGCATTCGTGTTCTTCGGCAAGGGCAGTCATCGCA
>CAYZFT010000055.1:0-6760 GCA_964477925.1 uncultured Candidatus Saccharibacteria bacterium | reverse complement strand
TAGGTAACGGGTTGACATTTAACCTCGGTAGCCATTATGCTTAATGTCAACCTCTACCTTACAAGACACCGCAAGGCAATCTCGACAATCTTGCTACAGCAAAAGAAAGCTCTACATAACAATAGATAACTACATCGAAACTGAGTATCCTGTTGGTAAATGGACAAGAGTAAATAAGTAGGTTGCTGGTGAAGCAGGATAGCCCTAGGGGTTGCATTTTCTGGCGTTTCGTGCTACTATTAATCTGATTCATAAAAAATAAAAACACATCTTCAAAACTATGGAACCAAACCAGCTTTCGGCACCTAAACCGCAGATCGATCAGCAACAGCTCGACCGTCAAATTGCCACCGAACGCCACGCTGGTATGGCTTACAGTGGCTACGGCGATGTGGTGAATGTCGAGCCCGTCTCGACACACCGTTTCGGCAAAGGCGCCATAATCTCGCTCGCCGTCGTGGCGGTTTTATTCGTTGCTGGCATTAGCTTTGCTGCCGTTTCGTCAAGCAAGCACAAACATGCGACGGAGATTGCCCAAGACAATAGCACTGGTGCGTCTACTGCACCGTTGGCAGACACGGGCTCTCCAAGTACCTACGCTGCGACCTCTCAGCGCACGAGTGGCAGTTCGAGCGCTGCTGCCGAAAATGAATCATCGAGTGACACAGTGTCAATTCAAGATACTGCCGATACGACAACTACAATCGCGGCCCCGTTGAGTACCGTCAGTCAGCCCGTAACCGTGAGCCCAGCGCCAGTCGTTGTACCGTCGACACCAACTCCTGCGCCAGCCGCAACGATTGCTGTTTCCACCCCAACCCCAACCCCAACCCCAACGCCAACACCCGTAGTGGCCCCCACGCCAGCCACACAAAATACTACCGTGACAAAACTGCTTGTATTTGTTGAGGAAAATCACTCACTCGCTCAAATGCAGACTGGCATGCCCTATGCCGCAAGCCTCGCCAAAGAGTATAGTTATGCAAACAACTTTTTTGCCATCCGTCACCCATCATTACCCAATTACATCGCTATCGCAGGGGGCAGCACCTATGGTGTTACCGATGATAAAGCACCATCAGCGCATAAGCTGAGCGGCCAGACAGTCTTCGGGCAAGCTATCGCAAGTGGCAAAACTGCGGGTATATACGCAGATGGTATGTCGACAAACTGTGCGCTGACAAACGGCGGCACCAAGTATGCAGTAAAACACAACCCATGGGCGTATTTTGTTGATGAACGTGCCGATTGCAACAAATATGACGTGCCGGTTACCAAACTTGACGCTGCAATCACGGCTGGCGCGCTGCCCAATGTCGGCATGGTGGTGCCAAACTTGTGCAATGATGCGCACGATTGCTCACTCAAAACGGCCGACAACTGGTTCAAAACACAGATGACAAAGATATTTGCAGGCCCAGACTGGAAATCGGGCAAACTGGCGGTTGTGTTGACTGCCGACGAAGATGATAAAAAAAGTCAGAACAAGATTTTGACTGTGGTCATGCACCCATCGCAAAAGGGCGGAAAAGTCGTGACACAAAAATTAACCTTGTACTCACTCAGTCGTTTGTACTCAGAGATTGCCGGTGCGCCTCCGCTCAAGAGTGCCGCGACGGCACCCTCAATGTCTGATGCATTTGGTCTCCCTATCAAATAATATTCGTAAAAAAGATTACACATTTTTTGTCCTGATGGTTACAGGCAACAGGTAAAATGTCGTTTATAATTCCCAACGGTGCAATTTGAGCAGCTCTTTGAGTAGCTGGAAAGGGCAGTGGGATGAGGCAATTTCACCTTGGTTTCTCGCTTGTCATGCTCATCACGATGGGTTTTGGTAGCTACTATATGCCAGACGGAGCGTTCTTTTGGCTGGCATCAGGTGACGCAGCCATGCAACTTGTGCGCATTGCACTTTCTCTGATTATCTTGGTGTTCATGCTGACTGAGCCACCCCGGCACATGCTAGTCCGGTCGCTGGCGGGTATGATTGCGCTCGCGACCGCAGCGTGGGCACTGCATGCTTCGACACTTATGAATACGCCGATTTTCGACACAGTTATCTTGCTGCAAACAGCTATTGCGCTCGGCATTGCCGCATTAGAAGTGTCAGTTGCGCAGCCTCGAATTGGCTATTCTTTACCGAGTCACATCAACTACATCGTAAAAGTGTAAGATTGTGTACTGCGCGTCACTCAGGTTTGTTGCTACGATGGGCTTGTGGCACTAAACCTATAAGGAGCGTGACATGGGACGACGGAAGAAGACGGTTATAAATATTGAGGATGCATTTTTGAATGTAAACCTCAGCGAAAATGAGCGCTAGCAAGAGGCATTTTATTAAGGATATTACTCGGTGCGGTACTGCCGTGTGAGGTAGGTGCCGTAGGCAGTCTGGTGCATACATGTCTCGCTGTCGCGACAAGTGGCTCCATCGTACGCACCGTACGTCAAAAAGACCGCTTCTTTTGCGATAAGGTCATCACCCGAGATATTTTCGTTGAGGTTGCGCACTGAGTATCCTGCGTACCTCTGCAGTGCCGCTGTAGTCTCGCCTCGTTGTGTACCGTGCTCCCATGCGATTTGGCTGAAGCGACCAGTTGCCACGTGATCGCTATGGTCGGGTTCGGTATCTGCAAAAGTACGTATCTCGGCCGGGCGATAGTATGCTACGAGCTCCTCAAGGCCGGCAAGCAGTTGGGCCGATGTGTATGAATTGTGTTTGCCGACAGTCTGTATTTGCAAGATTTCACCGCTCAATAATTTACTCAAGCTTTCATGTGCCGAACGACTGAAGCCTTGGCCATGTGGGTTGCCATCGGGTAGGTTGATAAACACGAGCGATATACGTGGGGCCTCAGCCGGAGAACTTATAAGAAGCTCTTGGCCCCCGGCAAAACGAACAAAACGGTTTTTCCAAGCGTATGTACCCCCGAGCATGTGATTGTATGCTGCGCGTATACCGGCTTCGCGACCGTGCCAGTACTGCGCATCGCTGCCATTGTCGCCAGAAGTGAGATATACGGTCCGTACGCAGGCGCCTGTCTGAATATCGTGTATAAGATCAGGACTAAAAAATAACAAATCATCGTCAGGGTGGGCGACTATTTGCATGATAGTTTTTGCTTGACACCCGGGTGCGGGTGATGCAGACAGCGCGTGCGCTCGGTCAGAGTGATGAAAACCCTGGTCATATATGAGCAGTCGCTCGGTTGAGCCTTCACCGTTTGTTGTGACAGGTATAACACGCGAGGGTCTGCCAAATTTTGCCTCTACTTCGGCCTGCAAGCAGGCAGGAAAATCAGTTAGACCCTTTTCGGTCGACAACAGGTAAGCGACCTTACGGTTGGTTAGCCCGCGCTGCCACGCCGTACTAGTCAGTGTGTCGCGGTAGCTCGTACACGAACCAAGTGGCGCAACCGTTAGTGACATCCGCGTAGCTGCCTTGATTGGGAGGACTCGCCAATAATCGCCGACAAGTACGCTAATATGCTCTTTGGTAAGTACGGCTACTACCTCACGGTTGCGTTCTTTCACTGCGCTGTAGGCTGCGTTCTGTGTGGTGTATAGCTGCCAGGCGCTCCATACGCTAAAGGGCAATGAGAGTAGGATGACTATGCCAATAGCACCGACTTGGCCGCGCTTCAGACGCACCCCTCTGACCGTAGTTGCCGCTGCGAGAAAACCGGCAAAGAGCCACACGGTCAGATACCGCGCATCAACGGCGTAGTAGTGCTCAGTAACCACGAACAGTGTTGTTGCCACGAGTGCCGAGCAGAGCAATGCAAGTGTGAGGAGCGCCGCGAGGGGGTATGAATGGGCTGTTTTTTTAGGATGATTGGGTACGTGTGCGACAAGCTGCCAACACCGCCACGAGACAAACGCAGCGACCGCTAGGTTGACCACATAGCCAATACCGGCAACTGACCAAAAGCGTCGCAGAGCCGTACCGATAATTTCGCGCGCCATAACCGCATCAAATGCAGGATTCGCACCGGCATTTGTCAAAATCCCCAGCCCACCGTAAAGCATACTTAGCACAGCGGTCGCCGGTGTTCGAATAAATTGGTAGGGGCTGACCTGCGCGTTGCTGGCTTCAGTAAAGAGACCGCTCGTCTGTAAGAGTACTGTCACACAAACAGATACCCCCGCCGCGAGACCATTGACCGCAAGTAGTCTGAGTGCGGCATGACCGATAGCTTGGTTGCGGCGCAACCACCCGTAGACCATCATGAGCAGCGCCCCGCCCAACCCGAGACCTACGAACAGGCGGTCACTGACAGCGAGTACGCCCAGAAGGGCGGCGCCACCGACAAAACTGAGCGTTAGCCAGCCTTTTGCTCGGAGTACCAGCGCAAGACCGACGATGTATACGATGTACTCAATATTGCGGGTTGTGAGCATGGCCATCTGCACGGGCAAAATGCCACCACTATAGGACTGCAAGGGGACAAGCAGTAGCACACTCGAGAGTGCGAGGTACCATGTAGCGAGGACAACGCGTCGACGTTCAATGCGTCCAAGTAGCCAGGCGAGACCGGCGACAGCGCCGACCGAAACCGCAACAGTCGCTGCGGCGACCGGCCAGCCCTTGGTGCCAAGCGCACCGACCGCCCAAAACAATGGCCATTTCAGCAACATGCTGTGAGTGCTAGGAAATGATGCCCCAGCAAAGCTAGATTTGTCGGCAAAAAGATAGCTATCGATGAGTTGATCGGCGTTGGTACTATGCAGGCTGGCGCCAAGTAATGACCAATATGCCGTCGTGGCGAGCAATACTCCAAGCGCACCCCAAAAATAGGTTTGCCGTACGGGGCGAAGACCGAATATGCGCGTTAGCTTCTTTGCTGTGTGCGTATAGTGTAGTTTGAGACTTGGTTTGTGCATTATTGCTCGTCGGGAATGTTAAAAATCCGTGTTTTATAAAGGTAATAATTCCAAATAGTTGTTATTGCCAGTGCAATAGTACGCGTGATAGTCGGTGGCAAAATGTCTTGTAGCAGGCGCGTAACGCCAATGGTAAAACAAAAGTTCCAGACGACGAGCAGCCCAACTGCTACCATTTGCGGCACGACAATTTTGTGGTGCATACGGCCGTCACCAAATGAAAAGAGTTTTTGCAAAAAGAATGATACCACAAGCCCAAGCGTGAATGAGAGCGCAACTGCCACAACGGACGTTGCTCCCATCGCCTGGGCTGTCACGATAATAATCAGTTCAAATATGTATACTGTGCCGCCAACGAGCACATATCGTACCGAATGCCGCTGTAGCATAGTCCGAATATACGCTCGCCTCGGTGAGCTTAGTAACGAGTTTATCATACCGCTATAGTATACCGGACTTATGAGTTGCGTGTTCGAAGTTGACGACGCGTGCGTACGTTGTAGTAAATGATGCCACCAGCTACTGCAATGGCGACCGGTATGACGACGTTTTCTGGACCTGTTGTCACCAGACTGGTAGCTGTAGTTGTGGTTGCGGCTGTGGAGTTTGCTGTTGTTGTCGTCGTAGTGCCACTCGTCGCTGAGCTTGTGCTAGCTTGGCCCGTTTCTTCTGCTACGCTGCCGAGGCTGCCCGTATTGCCACTCGCCGTTGAGGCGCTGCTTGTCTGGCCAGTCGATGATTTAGCGGCCCCCTGTGAGGTTTTAGCGGAGTCATTGGTATTGGTTTTTGGGCTTGGATTACGCCAGAAAATGAGCCACAACACTAGCCAAGTAACACCTGCCGCGATGCAGATATACACAATAGTCCATATAATACGACCGGCTTTCGAGGGCTTATCTTGCTCGTACATAGTAGCAGCGCTCCTTAAGTTCAGTGCTAGTATACCACAATTATTGACCTACTGGCAATATTCAAGTAAACCTCAACCTTTTTGTGCCAGTCCCAATAATTTACGATTCATGCCTGGCACACCACCGCGCCTAAACGTAAGTCAGACCCGTACGGGTAGGTGTAGCAAGATGCTAGAATCGTATGCGACGCATGAGGCTTTCGGCAAAGTCGGTTTTGTGCTGCTCAAATGGCAGAATGTCTGCGATGAAGCTAATGACTTGCTCCTCGTACTCTGCTGGGACATAAATATTGACAGCTGGCATAAAGCGCTTTAATGGCATCAATATGATGCTACTTGCCGATGCATCTTCGACGACCGAGAAACTGCGAAAATTGTGAAAAGGATAGTAGTTGTGCCCAACATGAGCCCCATCAGTCGAAACGGCAAATTGTTGTTCGCGGGGCTTGCGACCACTGAAATAGCCTAGACCGACCAACGCGAAGAGGACGATTGCAGCGGTGAGGATGTCGCGGTTCAAAACGTACACGATGCCAGCAATTACCACTGAACCAATGAGCATCATAGTGTACCAGTTTGCGTTTTTGTCATGCGCCATGTATTCGGCCGATTGCCAAACTATGCTGCCATCTGCTTGGTTAGCGTCAAACTGTCTGGGGCTATAGGTATCGGGTACTTGGGTTAGAGGCTGTGCGGCCGACCCATCTGACGACAATCGTAGGGCAGGTTCTGTTGTGGGTGTTGCTTCTGGATATGTGTGCTGGAGAGAGGGGCCTGGGGTGGGCTGGTCATTTGCAGCTGGAATGTCTGTAGCAGCTACGGCCGAAACGGGTGGTAACGCAACTGCTTGCTGCGGTTGCGTCGCTGAGTTTCGTTCGATAGGTATAATAACTTCGCCGGGCTGTTCGTCTGCCATAAGCGTATTGTACATTGTTTATGAGTAGAGCAAAAGATTATTGGTTG
>CAYZFT010000054.1:0-6827 GCA_964477925.1 uncultured Candidatus Saccharibacteria bacterium | reverse complement strand
AGTACAATCATAGACAAACAATAACAATGTCGGTAAAGACGCAAATAAAGTCAGGTCAAAACTTAAATAAAGGCCTACACCTGGACTACTTCTTAAATTGCAATGCGACTAAACCTTACACAGTATATTGGCAAGTAGTAAATACCGGAGATGATGCAGGAGCAGACCTAAGAGGAGATATTAAGCAGCGAACAGGACATCATATTCAAGAACGAACAAGATACACGGGTACTCACTGGGTTGAAGCTTACATTGTGAAAGATGGTGTCTGTATTGCTAGAACCGACAAGTTCTACATAAACGTCAATTAGTATAGGTGCGTGTAAGTCTAGCCCGGTAGTAACGTACTCTTGTACTGGGTGTACGGTACTGCCAAAATATCACGCCATCTTTGTAACTCTAACCTCAGTTCGGTGTAGTTTTCGTATAGGTATTGGTGTAAAAGTTTTTGGCCCTCCTGCACCAATCAAAGAGTCCAGCTAGTCTGGGCTTTTTGATTGGTTTTGAGTTTGGGGGGCCCTAACCCCTGGCCGAGTAGAGACCAGGGTGAAAAATGCCTGTGGCATTTTACAAGGGAGCCCACTCTTGCAAAATGGTTTGCTAGACGATGGCGACGGGGTCGCCGAAGGTGACTAGAGCCCCTCACCCAAAATAGCTAGTCAGGGGCATAGTGCCCCTCACCCGCACCAAACTGTATTTTTAGCGCCTTCGGGCGCTTTTTATTTATGCTAGGAATATGATAGACAGACGTTATAATAGACAAGTTCAACAATAACAATTAATCCCAGAAGGAGTCAGACATGGTTACAGGATACTGCGTTAAATGCAAGGAAAAAGGCGTTGATTTGACAGCACCAGAAATCGTTCAAACTAAAACGGGTGGTTTCATGGCCAAGGGTAAGCACGAGAAATGCGGTACTACTGTCTGTGCAATGATGTCAAAGGACAATGCTGAAAAAGCAGTAGCAGACGGCGCAACAAAAGCCTACTAGAACTTTGCAATATAGACCTAACCTTGAGTTAGATGATGCCGCAGAAGCTATGTTTTAAACACATAGCTTACGGCACACCGAAAAAGGCTTGCTCGAAAGAGCAGGTCTTTTTATTTGCTCGGAGCCACGGTACTAAACCTGATACTGGCTAGTACATTAACGACCTAGTCCTCTGCCATGCCTTAGGGGTGGTTTAAAATGCACGTCCCGAGCTGAACACAACAGTCGATTTCAGAAGGGGCAGTCTCGTCCGCCCCGTTGCTTGTTCAAAAAATCCGTACAAGCAGCTCCCCATCTCCAAAGACGTTGCTAGCAGCGCAACACGGAAATACATCTGGTTTAAGATTTTTGCTATACTTGTACCATGAAAGAAAAAATAGTAGTCATTACGGGTGCGAGTGAAGGTCTCGGCCAAGCTGTCGCAACCAAGCTCGCCGAGCAAGGTGCAACCTTAATTTTGGTAGCACGGGGAGCAGCCAAGCTTCAGTCCGTCGCAGAGCAGCTAGGCAGCCAAACGCAATACTTTGTATGCGATGTAAGTGTGCCGACCCAGGTAAGAGAGACCGCTGCAAAAATTTTGGGAGTTTATGACTCGATTGACGTTCTTATCAACTGCGCGGGTATCTGGACTGACGAAGAGCTTGAAAAAGACGACCCTGATCGACGCAAGAAAGTGCTTGAAGTGAACACCCTAGGCACAATCGAATTCTGTAAGGCCTTTGAACCATCTATGAAGCTACGTAACAAAGGCCATGTGCTCAATGTGATTTCAACCTCGGGCAATAGCGAAACTAGCTCCGGCGACAACACCCTATGGCAGACATACGGTGCTAGCAAATGGGCTCTTTCGGGCTTTACCCGTGCCTTCAAAGACTCCTTGGAGGGAACCAATATCAAGGTTACCGGCTTTTACCCTGGTGGGTTTGAAAGTAACCTCTATGAAAATGCCCATATAACTGACGCACACAATCAACCGTGGATGATGAAAACTGACGACGTGGCAGATGCGCTAATATTTTGCCTGACCAGACCAGACGATGTGCTCGTAGAAAAACTAATTGTCACAAAATTTAGCGCTGGCAGTTGAGGGCGATGAACAAGTATTAGGGTATGGCTACGATGTTACGGGCTATGAGAGCGGGCATGGCTTCACAGCAACCATTAGAGTAATGCTGATCTCAGAAAAATACGGTTTACCGGCAGGAACAGAAGTCGAAAAAACACTGTGCTAGCCGCGACTTACCAATTTTTTGGTATGATACACAGTATGCAATATGTTTTTCATGAGCCGACAGACTATGGGTTTAGGGGTAAAGACGGGCATGATGGCAAATTCTTTAACACGGGCAGCCCCAGCACCCAACACATGATTGTAGAGTGCCGAGACAAGTTGACCGTGTCGTTAACCCAGCAAAAAACCGAGTTTTGCTACTACGTGCTCGAGGGCAATGGCTACTTTGTTTTAAACGGCAACAAACAGATTGTGACCAAAGGAGACCTTATCGTACTGCCGCCAGGTACAAAGTACACCTTTGGCGGCAACCTAAAGATGCTACTCGGCAACACACCTCTTTGGTCTGCCGAGCAGGAAAAAGCCGAGAGGCTCGCAAACTAGACACATCTGGTGGCTATAGTATAAATTTACAAAGTTCAGATGAATAATATCAAATGATTTTCCACGAATCAGAGACTTTCATTATCCAAGACTTTATCCGCTAAATGTATGGCTAATAGGGTACTTAAACCTACCTGCTGATGAGTCTCCAGGCTTTGGTGCGGATGGTCGGGAGGTCTGAGCGGTCAAGATTGCCGGTGATAGCACTCGGGAGCAACCCTGGGTAGGTGTTTGCCTTGCGATAGATGGGTAGCAGGTAGCTAACACCGCCAATTACGAGAGGCAGACGCTCTTTGTTAAGCATTTTGTGGAGGTACTTGTCGATCTGGCGGAAGAACTCGAGCAACATATCTTTGTCAGTATTAGTAACTTCCGCGTGGTCATGATAGCCTTCGGCGCTTCTTTCTGAAGCGTTCGCCCTGCCTTTACCAGACGGCGAGATTGTATGTGTCTGACGAGAATGCGGATACTCATCAATGTTCAGCGCCGTTTTCATATCTGTCGGGAAATGATTGAGATTAACGGGCTTCAGCTGGTAGTGGTCACCTTCGTACAGCCGCACGTGTTTGTGGCTCAGCGCAAGCACATAGTAATGCCGGTTATCATGCATCGCCTGCTCGAGTGGCCCCAGGTCGAACCCTTTGCCTACTCTCATAATCTCGGGCACGCTGCCGGGTGGCACGTGAAAATAGTGAAAGAGTTTTTTATGCGCGAACAGCACCAGGCTCTCGTGACGGGGTGGCCAAAACTCGTCGCTCTCAAGCAACTCATAGACCGGACGTAACGTTTTCTTGGTGTCTTTTGGGCTCAGGCCATCGGCTATCAGCGCGTGCTCTGCCTCGGCTAGGAGGTTTTTGAGCTCGATGCGGTTGGGGTTGGTCGCGGAGTTTGGGTCAATAAACGGTACATACAGCGTCAAGCAGCGAGAACCACGAAAAGACGCAAGCTCGCTTAGCTGTGCTTGAGTGGGGAAATTTATCATTGTCGACTCCTTTGGTTATGAGGCAAGCACCACTTCATGCGGCATCTTGCGACCTTCTCGTATCAATAGCTCAAGCTCCTCGCAGCTCGCTATAAAATCTTGCCGCGAGTGAAAGGTATCTCCCGGTGAAAAGAGCGCAAGAAAATCAACAATCGACCGTGAAGCATCCAGTTTCTGTGCAGTCGCAAGCAAGCTAGCACCTGTCGTCGGAAACCGAATGGCCTCAGACAAACTAATCAGCTGCAACAATTGAGGCAACCTTTTATCGTATTTCACATTCCGACCCTCCGTTTACTACCACAGTATGGTCGTTTGCACGTAAACGAGCTATAAATAAACTTACAAATCGATACCAATGAGCCTATTCAAGTGTGTTTTGAGTACATCTGCAAGCATTTTTACACTTAATGAAAGACCAAGATTTCTCAAACTTTGTTGTTTTTGCGCACAACGTAGAGGGGGCGGTTGGCGACTTCATCGTGGATGCTCGCTATGTACAGACCCACGAGGCCGAGACAGAGTAGTATAACACCAACCATAAAAAGAATGGTGAGCGCCAATATGCCGGTACCGGTGATGTTGAGACCGAGTGGGTCGCGCAGCAGTATGTCCTCAATGAGTACAAATGCACCAACTAGCCCCGAAAAGAACGTGATGAAAACTCCGAGATAGCCCGCGAAACGAAGTGGGAAGAAACTATATGACACGAAGGTGTTAATGGCTAGGCGAGTTAGTTTGCGGTAGCTATACTTAGAGGCGCCATGTTCCCTGGTTTTTGCGTCAAAATATACGACAGCGCGGTCATAGCCAAGCCAATCTATTAAACCGCGTGTGATGCGGTTGTGCTCGGTTAACTCATTGTACTGGTCTACTACTTCTCGCGTCAGCAGCCGGAAATCGGTTTCGTTGGGTATAATCTTGGTGTTAGAAACCGCATTGATGAGCTTATAAAACAGGTTTGAAGTCAGTCGCTTAAACCAACGGTTATCCCCCGAGCCCTGCCGTACGCCGACAACTACGTCAGCACCTTTTTCCCATGCAGCAATAAACTCGGGTATTTTCTCTATGGGGTGTTGCAAATCGGTGTCAATAATAATAACCGCATCGCCCGCCGCATGGTTGAGACCTGCCGAAACGGCTGCTTCCTTGCCAAAATTACGCGAGAGACGAATCAACCGGCGGCTCACGCCAGCGTCCTCAAGAGCGGCGATACACTTGGCCGAGTCATCACTGCTCCCATCGTCAACAAAGATGAGCTCACATGTATACGCAATGCCCTCGACCGCAGCACATATGGCTTGATAAAAGGGCCGCACACTATCGGTTTCGTTGTAAACTGGGGCTACAATAGACAACAGATGACTTTTCATGCGCTGATTGTACCATATATAGCACCACAATCGACCCCCGTTTCCTCTCTCCATGGTACAATAAACCGTAAGCACTATATATTGACCTTTCGCTCTTATGCAACAAAAAGATACCCCAGAATCACCGCTACCAAACCCCAAAAGCTCAAACTCAACACAGCATATGTTTGAGCCGTCTGTTCCGGTGCAGACTAACCATTTGATTATTGGCGAAAATGAGAAGGTTTATGCCTTTCATCATGACCAGAGGCACTTGTCGTTAAAGCAGCGGTTTGGTCTGATGTCTCGAACACGTCAGGTCTTGACTGTTGTTGGCTCAGTGTCAGTTGTTTTCATTATCTCAATGATTGTACTGACGTTTGTTATGTATGAGCCACCTCGCAAGTCTAGCACCAACATTTCCACACAAAGCAAGCGCACAACGACAAATACGGACCTCAACGGCGATGGTGTGATTGATAGTAAAGATACAGAAATCGCGGCAGCTGACGTGAATAACGACGGCGTGGTCGATGAGAAAGATGCGGCCTTCACAGCAGCAGATGTCAACGGCGATGGTGTGGTTGACGAGAACGACACACTTGATTCTGGCACGGAGTTGTCATGGTGGCAGGCTTTGATTGCGAAGGTGAAGCGCGACAAGACGACAACTACGACAACATCAAGCACCGCATCAGATACAACTCTAGACACGACATCAGATGAAACTAGCTACGATGACGGTCTCAACACAGATGAACCCGATTATGTAGATAGCGAAGAAGCCGTGGACGGGACGATCGCAACGGATGTCGAAATATCTGACGCAGCACCAATAGACGTAGCCCTAATACCCAGCAGCTCAGACGGAGCAACCTATACCATCGGCACCTGGAATGTCTACGGGGCAAACAAGCAAAACGTCGGTAGTCGGGCGGCAGATATTCTCAAAAGTGCACAGGTGCTTGGTCTGCAGGAAGTGCATAGTAGCACCAAGATGAACCAGGTCAAAACTGCCGCCTGCGCGACGTGTGCCTACGATGTCTACATGCCCTCTGCCGGTGATAGCTACCCACTCTTATGGGAGAAAGCGCTTTTCAAAAAAGTCGATCAGGGTAGTGCGTACATGAGTAGCCCACCTGGCCTTGCCAAACGATACGCTGTCTGGGTTAAGCTCCAAAATAAAAAAACGAGTAAACTCTCATACGTCATCAATACACACTTGCCCCCGAGCGTTGAATCGGGTGGTAACTCAACGAATGGCAAATATACCGCATCATATAAGACGCACATGGATAATCTCGTCGCCCTCATAAAAAGCAAAAAGGCTGACGGCATCCCCCTCTTTGTTACGGGCGATTTCAATGTGAATTTCCGCAGAGATTGCAAGGTGAGCTTTTTCCCGTGCCAGGCACTGGCGCAAGGCCAGAGTGTAGTCAGCGGCTGGGCATCAACAAGCCCAAAATACAATGGGGTCAGTGGAAACCAAGGCACGCATGCATCTAAAGACCGTCTAATCGACTACGTAATGGCATGGAAAAGAAGTGATGTAACGGCAAATACATCTACCGTGCTTGGTGGCAACAGTTATGGCTGGGGCGGGTCAGACCACAAACCCTCACTGCTCAATGTGACCGTAAGATAACCTAAAGGCGCTGCTAGCGCAACGCTTCTGGCGACGAGTAAGACGGTATTCAGGTTTTTATGTCGAGCTGGGGTTAAGATAACATCAGTTGGACATGGCTAAAACTGGATGAACAATTTTGACAGTCCCAAAATGGTGCGGAGTTTGCATACGTCGAGTAAAATGCCTTCGGCGCTTTCTTTTCTACCGCTCATTTCGCCGAACTGTGGTTCGCTTACACTCACGCATCCAGTTCAAGCCTGGT
>CAYZFT010000053.1:0-7185 GCA_964477925.1 uncultured Candidatus Saccharibacteria bacterium | reverse complement strand
GTTTCGCTGTTGTGGCCGGTATCACCGGCAATGAGCACGCCATCTGCCCACTGTGTGGCGTCGAGCAGCTCAGCGAGGGCGCTCATGCCAAAGCTGCCGCTAAGAGTGCTCGGCGCAAATTCGGCCGCGGGAAATAACTTCTCAACGGTGCGTCGCAAGCTGGCAGGCAGTATGACGCGGGTCGTGCCGATGCCTGCCTTTTCAGCTGCGGCGTAGGCTTCGGCAGCGCCTGCAAAGCCCTGCCCTGTGCCGCCAATGATGAGTAACTTGCCGGCATATTGTTTATTCTCTGGTTGAGACCAAAGCAGGTCGGGAAACAGGGGTTGCGGGCCTTGTTGCTGCCAGTGGCTATGCATGGCTTGCCTCGCAAGCCATAGAGTTAAGGAGTAAGAGATAAGAGTTAAGAGTCGGGATTTTGTCGCTTCGCGACGCTGTATTGGCTGGATTCCCGCTTTCGCGGGAATGACGGTAAGAGCACGAGCCATTATCATTACATGTTTGGCTCGGAATCAATTGCATACGTGTCGCGGAGCGACGTAAGCTAACTCTTGTCTCTTGTTTCATGTATCTTGACTCTTATCTCTTATCTCTCTGTCCCACTCATCGGTGGTCGTGACAACACGTAGCTCCCGTTTTGCGGCGACAGCTCATAGATGACGTTTTTGCGCTCAACGACGATGGGCCAGTGATGTTTTTGAGCGATTTCAAAAAGCCCGCGGTCGGGGTTGAAAGCTACAGGATTCTCTACGGCTTCGAGCATGGCGGCATCGCTAGGGCTGTCACCAACGGCGTAACTAGCGGTGTAGGTGGCGTCGAATTGCTTGATGAGTCGCTCGAGGGCTGACTTTTTGTCATGGATTGGGGTGATAACTTCGCCGGTAAATGCACCGCCCTGCTGTACGAACTCTGCACCGATGGCAGCATCAAAACCGTGGTGTTGCGCGAGCCGCTGGATGACTTCGTTTTGTGAGCCACTGATGGCAAAGAGCAAGTAGCCCTCTTTTTTGAGTAGGCGGACGAGGTCGCGGGTGTAGGTAAAAGTTTGGTCTTTGTACTCGTGAAACACTTCGTCGACGATGCGTAGGTGGTCGGCGGGGTCGATGCTCGTCAGGACCTGCAAGTAAGCCTCGACGAGGACTTTTTCGTAGGCGCGGAAGCCCTCATTTGTCTCGCGGTTTTTCCAGTACATGCGCGCTGCGTTGATTTTGTCATGTGTGCCGCGCAAAATGTAGCCTTGTTTGCCGAGCGAATGCACAATGGCGTGAAACAACTGCCACCGTATGAGTGTGCCATCAATGTCAAACACGGCGAATGGTTTTGACTGTGTCATAGTGCTGTTACCTCCGTTATTTCATGGTCTTCAACTTGTTCATCTTTGGCTAGGACAAAGCGAGTTTGCAATAGTTTGCCCTCGAGCACTAACGGTAGCCAGAGGGTGTCGTCTGGCCACATTTGCCCATATGGTATGTTGGCCAGGTTGAACCACTGCGGCAGCATTTCCGTACTCGGTGCTGGCTCACCCTGCCATTCGGTTGCAATGTATGCGTGCGTCCACTGGTGCCAGCTGCCTTCATCGTTCTGCAAGACAAAATCGTGGTAGGCGACCTTTCTATACTCTGTCGGAGTCACCCCAACCTCCTCTTCGCACTCGCGTACCATGGCTTGCTCGATGGTCTCGCCAGGGTCGACTTTGCCGCCCGGGCCATTCCAGTAGCCCTTGCCAGTGCCGCGCTGTTTCAGGGCGAGCAATATTTCACTACCCCTGACGAGAAATACGAGCGTGCAAACGATGTCTTTCATGCGTGTAAACTTTCTATCACAGCCAGACAACCCGTAGCCATGTGGCGTGCCTCGTCTTGGCGAAGGGGTTGGCCGCTGAGTATGCTCTGCACGTCGGCGACCGCCATATCACACTCACCATCTCTGTTTATGACCCAGGTGTGGTCCGATGCTGTTTGAGCGAGCGACCATTCAATGCTATTGATTGCCTCAGACAGACGGGCTTGGCGTTGAGGGTGACCAACGGGGAACCTCTGCTCAAAACGCGTTCGCCACGCTGCTGGCTCGGTGATGACGCTAAATACATAGAGCTTACGGAACCCAAGCTGGCGAAAGCCATCAATTGAGCTGTAGAAGATGTCGCCCATGTTGTAGTGATGAGGGTAGCCTTCGACTTCACTACCGTAGACGTGCAGGCTGAAGGGGTGGATGTTGTACTGCAGCAGCTCGCGGCTGGCGATGCGGGTCAAAATAGGCTTGAGGCCAGCATCGCTGTGCTCAAAATAAGTGTATCTTTTTGGGTCGTCTTCTGCCCTTGGCGCCCGGGAGGTAAAGTTTTTAGTTATACCGTAGTTTGCGTCACTCTGTGCAAGGGTTTGCATAATCGTGGTTTTGCCCATGCTGGTCGCACCGACAAAGCACAGCATGGTAATCTGATTGATTTGCCCAAGCACGGCTTGAGTTGGTTTATAGGTAGGTTGTTCGGCGAGCAAACGCCGCAGTAACTCCTCTGTCTCACGCGAAATCATAGTTCAAGTGTATCACTTTCACATGAACAACCGGGGCTTTAGAGTTTCATTTCGTTGAATGCAAGTTGCAGCAGGTTGAGCATGGCTTGGTAATTTGCGGCGTCCGCTGTGCGCTCATCGCTATAAAAGTAGACGACATTGTCGACGACTTCGATATTGACCTCAAATGGTGCGGCCTCGAGCTGCTCCATGTAGCGGGGGTTCAAAAGCTCAAAGCTTGTGGCCTGCTCGGCGCTCGAGGCGAAGACCTCGTATTTGTCGTTGAACCGCTGCCATTCGGTCGAGACTTTTTCGAGACCACGGATGCCAAACAGCTGCAGGGCTTTTTTGCGGCGTACGACGATAGAGCCGTAGCTTTTGGGCACGTTCACCTGTGCGATGAGGTATGATTTGGCGTTGTCGGGGCTTGGTTTGTAGGTGTAAATCTGCGTGAGTAGCTGCTGCTTGTAGAGGCCGATGACATGGTTGTTGATGTCAGACTTGCCAAACTTGGCGCTGCCAAAAAGCTGCCCGCGCGACGGGATGAGCAGCCAGCCCATATCGGCGCTGTAGCGGTAGCCATTGGCGAGTGCGAAGGCTTCGAGCGGCAGGTTGTGTGTCCAGGTGGCCTCGGTGGCTTGCTGAATGCCATCGAGCAGCCACTGGCCACCCTGGCGCTTGAAACGCCAAAACTCGGTGAATTCGCTGTTGTCGCTGAACAGCTCTTGACCGCTGCGAGTATCAACGAGCTGGTCATTTGCGCTGGCCGTAATGCCCACGGTAACTGTATCGAGCGTGTTGTCGAGGGCGTCATTCATGTCGACAACTACCATGTCAACTATTTTGGGGTTCTCGACAAGGTTCCGGCGCTCGGCAAGCTGCAATGCATAGACGAGGAGTGCCGCGTGGTACTGGTAGTCGGGCGTCATATATGCCTTCATGGCTTCACTGTTTTGCACTGACCAGTCTTGCTGGTAGCGCGTAAACACTTCGGTCGCGCGGGCCAGTAGTGCCGGCTCATCCCACGCCCCGTCGACTTGAGCTGCAATCTTGAGCTTTGATTGCACCATCTTGCTCTGTTTGAGCTTGCCAAACCAATTGTACAGCCCTGCCCCAGTGCCGACGATGGCGGCCACGGCGATTAAAAAGCCAAAAAGACCTTGCCACATAAACAGCCAGAGAACGGCATACACCACACCTATCACCCAACCCATAATCTGTTTGGGTACGGTGGCCACTTTGTCGGGGCTGCTCCGTCGCAACCGGCTGCCAACATAGTGCATCGGCGCATAGCCAAGCAAGGCGATTACGCCATCGCCACCACCCCCGCCACCAGAGCTTGAACCGCCCCCACCGCTGCGGGCAAATGACTCAAACAACGGTAGGAGGCTGGCTGTAAACATGGGTTTGTTTTATTTGGTTAGCTATTAGAATTGTACGTCGACGGGTTTTTGGATTGCGGCTGCTTCTGCTTCGTCAACATCAAAGAACTCTTTGTCGGTGTTGAAACCGAGCATACCAGCGACGACATTGGCTGGGAACTGCTTGCGCTTGGTGTTGAAACTGGTGACATTGGCGTTGTAGAAGCGGCGCGAGGCGCTGATTTTGTCTTCGGTGTCGGTGATTTGAGATTGCAAGTCGATGAAGTTTTGTGAAGCTTTGAGGTCTGGGTAAGCCTCGGCTACGGCGAAGAGGCTCTTGAGGGCAGCGTGAAACTCGCCCTCTGCCTTGGCGGCAGCGGCTGGGCCAGCATCGGCAGCGCTGATGGTAGCGGCTCGTGCGGCGGTGACGGCCTCGAAAACACCTTTTTCATGTGCGGCGTAGCCTTTCACGGTGTTAACGAGGTTAGGGATGAGGTCGGCACGGCGCTTGAGCTGCACGGTGATGCCGCTCCAGGCTTCTTGCGCCTTAATGTTGAGTTGTACGAGACTGTTGTAAAGCCCGACAAGAAACGCGCCGAGTACGACGATGATTCCGAGGATGATAAACACTGTTGTCATGAATAGTTCTCCTTATATTGGTGCTGCTTGTCAGTATAGCGCACTGCTGCGCCCCTGTATATGCCAATTTATGCTGCTAGGTGACGATAGATGAGGCCGAGGGCGGTGATGGTTTCGTGCTCGGCTGCGTGACCACTTGCCACCCAGGTTAGGTGTGCGTTTGGTGCGGTCTGGCAGAGCTCATAGGCGGTGGCTGGTGGGCAGACAAAATCATAGCGACCTTGCACGATATAGACGGGCATAGTCAGTTTATGTGCGTTTTTTAAGATAAAACGATCAGGCATGAAGCATTGTTTGGCCATATAGCGCATCTCGATCAGCGTACCACTCGGGTCGTAATCTTTTGCGGTCGTAAGGATATGTCGGTCGTCAAGCGATATAAGTCCTGCTTCCATATCACCAAAGACTCGGGCTGACTCGGCGGCTGCGGTAGGATCATCACCGAGTGCACGCTCGAAATGATAGGCGCTCGGGTTACTGCGATACTCTTGTGGCACAGTTGAAACGTACCAGTCCCAAAGTTCTGGGAAGTGCGTGCGCCATGTGCCGCCGTTCATGTAGGCGTTCTCTGCTTTGCTCGCACCCCATATGCCGCCAACTACGACGGCTTTTATGCGATTGGGGTTCTCGATTGTATAGTACAGCGCCAAGGTGCTCCCCCACGAGCTACCGGTTATGATGAACTGTTTGACGCCGAGTTTGTCGGCGATGCGGTTGATGTCTTCGCTCAGGTCTTGCGTGGTGTTGTGGTGCCAGCGCCCGAGTGGCGTGCTCTGCCCTGCTCCGCGCTGGTCATGGAAGATGACGCGCTGGGTCGTGGGGTCAAAAGCGAGTTTGTGCTTGTCTTTGCACTGGCTGCCTGGCCCGCCATGCAGGAAAAATATCGGTGTTTTGGCCTGTTTGTTGCCCCAATCGTGCACCCACAGCTCGTGGCCGTGCCCAACATCGAGCATGAAACTCTGGTTCGTGTACTCGTCTTCGTTCATACTGCCAGTATACTCCTTGGGGCATTGTGATACGCAACCAAACCCCAACCACGCGAAGCCTGATGATCCAAATTTGACAAATAGTAAAGATTGGTATATAATGCCCGTATGACTAGATTATCCCCAGGCGAGAGAAACCTACTTGACCAAGTGGTGGACTACGCAAAGAGCCCACTCGACTCAAGTTTTCTTAAAAATCAGGTTATACCCGGTGAATCAAGCCGTGATTTATCGACATTCCGCGGCATGGCTACAGCGGCGGTGTCATACGATCTAGGTCGGGGCATATGGACAAGCATACCCGGTGAGGATGGGGCAAATGGAGCGTTGAGTGCTGGTATGTATTTTGGTGACGACATTCAAATTGGAGCGCGCAATCCGGATCTTCCTGCGTTGTTTTACAAGCGCATCGGGTCAATACCATTAGAGATTGCGGCATTGACTGATATGGCGACTTGCAAATATGAAACGGTAACAACCCCAAATCCTCGCTATCGAGAACCAGAGCCAGTCAGATGGTCGTGGTTGCGCAAGTTACTAGGCAAGCCAGCTGAGACGACATCGCCAACCGAACCAATGACCCTCACTTGGGAGCGAGCCGATATTGTCCCGCTAGAACACCCACAGGGAGGTCGTGCAGTACGATTCGCGTATGTCATACCTGGTGCCCAGAGATTTAATTCTGATCGACCTTATGACGGATCATTGACGGAAGAAGACCTTACGAATGCCGGTGGTTTAGTGTTTCCTCTCGCGGAAGAAGCAGTGACGACGATTATCCCCGAAAGAGTGGCTACAAACCTAGGTGAATTAATGCTTAAGAAGCCGGCAGTTAACAGGTGGCTTGGGCATGAGATTATGGACCTGTGTATACCCGAATCTAGAAGGCGGTCGCTTTCTTATTACACCCACCAAGTCTGGGAAAGGTACCCAAAGACACCAGAAAAGCTTCAGATGCGTATAGTCTTTGGTGACGTCACCAAAAAAGCCCCAGTTCATACGATGGAATCTGTTCGTGTTGGTGGTGATATGGTAGAAGAATAAGCAAAACCTCACTATAACTGTAGCTACGCCGACGGGTAGCTGGTGGCTTTTTTGCCGAAAAGGGCGATTCTATGAGGGGGGTTATTTTGCGAGATGTCTTAAACCTTGCCGACCCCTACGGGGCAAGTCGTGAACACTGACAACATCTGAGCCACCCGCCTTCGCAGGGGGACCTTAGTCGTATCACCTGACGGCGATAATGGGCTACTGGATCACGTGAGGATGACGTAAAAAGTGCAGGCTGGGCGGTGGCCGGAGCAATGATAGGGCGTATACTGGTGGGTATGGCTGACGTTGTTTCGATTAGCGGGCTGCACAAACATTTTGGGCGGTTGCACGCTGTAGATGGCGTTGATATGACGGTTACAGGTGGTGAGATTTTTGGCTTTCTTGGGCCAAACGGCGCGGGCAAAAGCACTACCATCCGCGTTATGATGGGGTTTATACGGCCGACGGCTGGCGCGGTGACTATTTTTGGCTATGACATGGCGCAGAGTGCTGAGCGCGCAAAGCGGCGCATCGGATACCTTCCCGGGAACTCCCTGCGCCATTTCAGCATTTTTAATTATTTCAACGGCGGGGAGCTACTCGCTCGGGCAGCTTACTCTAGTCATATGCTTGTGGCACTCGGGGGCATGACGCTGACAC
>CAYZFT010000052.1:0-7272 GCA_964477925.1 uncultured Candidatus Saccharibacteria bacterium | reverse complement strand
TTCTTGGCGAACTCTTTTGATGGCTGATTTGATAATTGGCATATAGTTTATTAGTACTTTCTAAATGTAACTCAAGTATTGTACCGTATTTAACCTGATTTGTAAAGGAGAAAATATATATTAATATTGAATAATTATTCTTTTTATTATACAATCTTCACCTAAGTCGGAACCAAGGAGGTGCCATGACCGACGAAGCAACAGCCCGGGGCGCTTCCCTGGCGTACCTTACTGATGAAGAAAGAATGGGAGTGACACATTGCATCGAAAGGCGCAATGGTATCTTCCAAGTCCCGAGTTGTGATGAGGCCCTTGCCTTGCTTGGCTCGGATCGCACTTGGGTGGAACAAGCCTTGCGCTACCCAGCGGTCTACTATGTCGATGCTTCCAGGCGTCGGGATTTTGAGGCCGCAATCTCGGCCCTGGCCGATGCCATCTATCAGGTTCAAAACCGCCAGCGTGAGTGCTGTGCGGACTAGCGGACACAACTATTTTGGTTGTGTCCGCTTTTAATTTGGTATGATAGTTATATGCATAAGGAATCTGATCAACGCGCCCCATCTTTGGAGTCTTCAGTTGAACATGAACGGCCACGAACTGAGTATCGTATTTTGACGCTAAGCAACTATCATCAAAGAATGGTTGAAGAGCAAAATCTTATGGAGGTAGAATACCCTGATGATGAGCGAATGCGAGCAATGTATGTTAGTCGCACCGATAGACTTATACAGGAAGCAGAACAACTTGAAGTTGATGTTATACTGTATCTCGATAAATCAGCACGCCCAATTCAGTGGCTGGTAAAGGAGTTTTGGCCCATATTTGCACCCGATAAACCAGCACCTGAGTCCAAGTTTGTAAATATCGATGCTTCTGATTGGTTGGGTAAAAGCTCGGATGAAGCTCGACCAGGTGAGGATGAAATTTATGCCGCCGAAATTCCCCAAGATGCTATTGAAGAGCTTAGGGCAGTTTTTAGGGATCCAACCAGGCCTGACAAATCAGTTTTTGATGGTAAGCGAATTATGGTAGTAGATGAAGTTTCTGTGTCAGGGGGCAGCTTAAGTTTAGCGGTAAAAATTTTGTCACAAGCTTTCCCTGAGGCTAGTTTCGAAGGCCGTGCCTGGATGATCCCTGAAAAAGTCAAGCGGGGCCACGGCATGTATCCCAAGGAGTTACCAGTGTGGTATCACAAAGTGGATCCACGCGGGAGGGGAGTGGGAGACATTATGCCGGGTTCTCGAGTTTTGTCATCGCCAGGAGCATTGATAAACCCAGATGCCATTGAAGAGTCTGATTATACCGAAGAACAAAAAAAATCGCTCCAATCTGCGGCTAGCATTCAACAACAGAGAGGCATAGAGGCGGGTAGTTCATCTGGTGTGTTTGTTCAGGACGAACTAAGCAAACAACTGCGAGCCGAGATAAAGCAATTGGCTCGAGATGTAATTGATAGACGTCAGTCTATAATCCCTGGTACACGTGGCGACGCGAGCTATTATGATGTTGATTCTAAAACTGGCCAGGCCTTAACCGACGAACTGGGTCGCCCTATCTCTTCTAAGTTCAAAATTAACTTCGTCCGTTAGCATCTTTTACAAAAGTGTAAGATGACGAAGATATGTAGCTTGTCTTTGGCATGCTTATTCTTTGGGTAATATAGTCGTACAATTATACTGTTGAAAAATTCTGACAACAGTGCTATAATAGCTACATGCAAATATTAGAACTCGCTGCCAAATTACAAACCATTGGCTTTACCGACAAGCAGGCCAAGGTGTATGTTGCAGCTTTATTTTTAGGTCCCAGCCCGGTGCAAAAAATTGCCCAACAAGCCGATGTTAATAGGGCAACTGCCTATGTAATACTCGATGAGTTGATGGAGATGGGAGTAATTAGCGAATCGACCGTTGGCAAAAAGACTGTCTATGTTGCTGAACCACCAGAGGCAATCGAACGCTTTTTGGATAGTATGCAAAAGGGTATACAAACCCGCAAAGAAGAACTAAAGGATTTGATGCCAAATCTGCGGCAAATGGAACGCAGTAACGAAGAGGGTGCACCAACGATTCGTTTTTATAAGGTAGATAGTGGGTTTGATGAAATGAATGACGCTTTGCTTAGGAAAGCACCCAGAGGATCACAAATTTACGCTATTACAAATGCTGATATCGTATCGGAAATGTTTAATGTTGATATAGCTGCAACTAACCCCCCTAAAAGAATTAAAAAAAACATATCTAGCAAATTACTGGTTTATTCAACGCAACGAGTTTATGAACGCAAGTCTCCTAAACTACTTAGAGAAACAAAGCTATTAACCAAACCATTCCCAAGCGATATGACATTATATGAAAATTCAGCGTTAATTTTTAGTTATAGCACTAAAAAACCAGTAGGAATTGTGATAGAGGACAAAGATATTGTCCAGGGGCTTAGACAGATGTTTGAAGCATATTGGCAGTCAAACAAATAAGTTTTTGTAAGTACTTATTGACAAAACACTACTTTTGTAGTACTATGTTTTGAGCTGTCCTCGGCTGTTTTGTCTCCATCAACCAAAGGAGGTGGTGCCGGTGGGGGGAAACTAACCCACCAGATTCGCCTCCGAAGGTGGAGGCGGGCAGTCAAAGAGGCGCCGGGCGGGATCATGCCCGCCCGGTAAGGGCCACACCGGCTACAGCAAAAAATACAGGAGGTATTAGGATGGGCGGACGCTGATACAATCAGCATCGTCAACCCGATGCCGTGAACAAAAAGAAGGAGGCGACATGAACTCGAGAGATCGAGACATATGTCACCACCGAAACTCTCGACCAGCCAGGTGTGGCCACCGAGGCCACGGGTTCGCTGAGTCGAGATCCTCCACCTGGAGGCCATGGTTGGCTGACAATTAGCGCGAGCTGATCTCAGCCCCAGAACATCAAACAGATCGCCCTTTCTTTTCCTGCCTTGCGCACAGTTTCGCCCTAGAGGCGACAACGAAGGCTAAAAGTGAGATCGATCCGAGTTCCCCGGCCCGCTTCGGCGGGCCGGGGAACAACCCCAAGTAATAATAAACAACAACCGCCATAGTAACGGCGGTTTTTTTTGATGCAAATTATAATAAAAGTATAAATAGCAGACAAAAAATAATGTTAAAACAACAGGTGTAATAGTACTACAAAAACAAAAAAGTGTAATAAAGTATTGACAAAAAATACGAAACGTGCTAACATACTTTTCGAAGTAGCAAACCGCTACCTATGAACCTTTTAGCCAAATAGATCATTATTTCGTCCAAACTTCCTAACTTCCTAACACTTGGATCGGTTAGAGGGCAGGGTGAGTGCCTTGCAGCCGGTCCAAGTTCAAAGTTTCTAAGGAGGTGAAATATGGACGAACTGTTGCTGAGCTTCCTGATGGGTCGCATGGCGGAGGTGGACGAAGAAGAATTCTTCGACACCGCGCCGATGTTCCTCATGGAACTTGGCTTCAACCCCACCGAGATCTGCCGGATGATGTTCGATCTGGGCGAGATGGTTGGCCACGTGAGTGGTCACCTCTGTGCCGAGACCGAGTAGATGTCGCAGGCCGAGGTGGGTGTGGGCGGGTACCTGTAGATCCAGTTCTGCAATTCGCCGGGGATTGGCTAACCCTTAAATAATAGCTGGGTCCGGATATACCCATAAATATCCCCAGGGGCTGAAATGGTGTCGACGTTAAGTAAAACCGCATGCGGAACTTGACGGACCGGGGTTCGATTCCCCGCAGCTCCACGATGGCACTATGCCATAACACTCAAACCGAGATGGTACTCGAAAAAATACCACCCAACTTGGTTATTTGCCAGGTTTGGGGCAGTCTGCCGGTGTGTGCCGGCACTGAAGAGGCCAAAAGGCCGAAACTGCACCCGGTACTAGCTAGCAGCGTCATGTATTTAAAACAACTTTAGGCGGTTTGCTAGCGGTACTGGGGTCTGCACCACAAAAAAACTAGTGCATGGGGAGCTTGGCTCCCCGTATCAGCTCCGACACAATAAATCGGAGTTAATATGGGGAGCTACCAAAATGGAGCTCCATTAGTCCGGGAGGACTGCCATGCACACCAACACCACCCCCAAGCCCTACGTGGGCCGCAACGCCAGCACCGAGCAGGTGCTGGAGGCCTGCCAGCGGGCCGCTACCAGCCCCGCCTTCGAGGCCCTGCCCGGATGGGCGAAGGGCGCCGTCAAGGACGGCAAGGGCGGCCCCAAGGGTCGGCAGAGCGCCCTGTGGGTGCTCTACCTGCGCGAGCTGGAGTACGCCCGCCAGGAGGCCAGCGAGCGCTGGGGGTTCCAGTACCTGGTGCGCGAGCACCAGGACACCCTGGCCACCGCTCTCGGCGACAGGCCGAGCTTCGCCGAGCGCAAGGCGCTGGAGGACGCCCTCTGGGCTCTCCACCGCCTCGAGCGCGACGCCGAGCGAGAGCCCAACAGCTCGCCCCAGCGGGCGAGCAACCGTTCCAAGGGCAAGCGTCGCCTTCGCGCGGCCTAGTCCCAGCCGGTGCTACAGCGGCCATTCTGTAGCACCCTTCGGGGTCCTTCGGGACCTCGGAGGGTCCCAACCCGAGTAATTGAAAATTCAATTGTTCAGGTTGGGACGGTAAGTTCCAAAGCACCTTTACTAAGAATTCACAGGTTCCTTCATGAGTAGACACGATCGAAAAGAGGAACCTTGCTGCAGAGCAACCATTAGACATACGCGCTTCCCGACACGATCGGACCGATGTATGCAGGTGGCTGTAGCAAAATCGCTGACACGACAATCTTTCGTTAATGGGACGACAACATACCAAAACGGCTGAGGTCGGGTGAGGTATGTTGCTCTGGTGAACCGCCAGGGGAGTAGGGAGGTAAATCGGGAAACTGCGCCTACCGGAGTATAAACCGGACACCGTAGAGGTGACCCAGAGATGGGTGGGAAGCAACAAAAGCAGATCGGGGGACCCTAGTGTCGTAATATGACGATTCCTTCCCCCGTGGTTCCTGCCTGAACAGCAGGGATTCCATGAAAGGGAGTCGTCAAGCTCGCGCAGCCTTGGCTGGCAGCTCTTCCGGTTTCGATCGGAATTGAGCGCCGCCTAGGCTGCAAATTGCCAGATAACCTTAGGGTTGTCTGGCTCCACATTAGCTCATAACGTGATCTGGTGTGGGGTACCAACAATCAGTTGGTGCCAAGAACCTTGGAGTTGAATTGAACATCAACCGCGTATTCGTCCGTCTGTTCGCCTTCGTCGGCCTGTTGCTTCTGGCTCCGGCGATGGTGGTGTGCAACAAGCTCAACTTGTTGCCTCCTCACATCTGGTGGGAAGCGCCAGCTACCGACATCGCACTCGGATTCGGCTTGATGCTGGGGTTCATGGTATTTGCCGTGATGCTCCACATCTTCCGATTGCTGGTGCATCGCGAACAGAACTAGGTCAGCCTGCCCTAAAACGCAGGATTAACTAGCCCGGGAAGTACGGGTTGTCGCCATGGCTACTGGCGGTGTCAGTAAGTAGCTGAGGTTTTCGGAACTACCTCGCATAAGCGAATTGTTCCCAGGCACGAGGAGAACGGCATGAAGAGCCGCCTGGTGTTTTTCCTGTCCATCGTCCTCCTCCTGGTTGCCACGGCGACCGCATGTGGTGGTACGGCCGTCTCGGTCTCCACCTTACGTCAGGACTACGCATGTTCCTACGCGCTGACAGTCCAGGAGGACACAACAACCAAGGACGTGGCTTCAGCCACGCGCCCAGAGGACCTTGAGGCCAACTGGGATCAGACGTACCTCGACGTCGTCAGTTCCTGGCAACAGGCTGTCGAGGAACGGAACTCCCTGTTGGGAGAGGTAAAGAAGGGTACAACCCTTCAGATCCCTGCCAAGTGCAGCAGCACATCAGGCAGTTCCGTGCCGGCACCGCAGCGGTAAATCTGTGGCAACTTCGTGACCATCTGGTGGGATGAGGCTCTAGCAATGAGCTGATATCAACGATGGCACAAAGATGAACTTGCAAGGGTTCCTGCCGTGCGCGCGCGGAGATAAGCTTCAATTCCCACGAAGAAGCCTACTTGCACCTTCGGGGTCCCATGGCTTAGGCCGCTTGGGGCTCCGGAGGGTCCCAACAAAAGTGCATACAATTTTTGTGCTCTTTTGCTGGGATAAAAAAATAACCCTTTCGGGTTTATAGGGGATTAATGATTTCAGATATCATCGCCACGGCTTCATGGGCGGCCAGTTCGCCACGATTGAAGCTATCGGTAATGGCACGGCAAACCTGCATCTGGCAGGTTTTAATGCTCTCGGCTGGCAGGTTTATCATTTCTAGTTCTTTATGAAGTAACCAAAGGTTCATGCGAGGTTCCTTATAGTGTTAATGTTAATCTACACTATATTTGTATTTGTTTGATCTGATTAAATCACTAGGGCTAAAAATAGTCAATAGTATCATATGTCAAACAAATTTGACCAAAGTAAAACCAGCCATTGAAAATCAATGGCTGGCTAAAGGGTCACAGAAAAGTGATCTCGGTGCGGGCCCGTTCCAGCGCAGCAAAGGCGCGCTCGCGGGCCTTGTGGAACTTGCGGGGGATCTCGTTGTCTCCCCAGAAGTAATTCCAGCTGTGCTCGGTGGGGTTCACCCACAGCAGCTCTTGCGCATGGCAAGGCTGACCATCAACAAATCGGTGGTTGTAGGTAATGCCAACCTTGGCATAACCAACCTTGTGCAGCGCCTTACCGCTACCTACATTCGGCAGGAAGAAGCCGCTATCGATTGCCACCAAATGATGGCAATCGACGGCGTAGAGACAACGTGCGCGGTGAATGGCACTGGCGATGCCGTTGCCCCAAATGGAGCGATCCCACAGCACCACGCCGGATTCGCCGCGGTTGTTCTTGATGCCATTAACACCACTCATACCGACTGGTCGCCCAACGGTGTCCTTGTCGTGTTCCGCCACGCACACACCCCAACCGAATGAATCGGTCTCCGCAAATCGAGCCTTGAGCCACTCCAGCTCCTGCTCGGCATTCTGAGCACCACGCATTTCCAGATAGCGACAAACCTCGTAGCTACTGATGTGGGTGGCAACATCTGTCATTTCTTCTTCCTTGAGGGGTCGCATGATAATCATGCGACCATCCTCCATGGTTACTCTCATTGGAAAGCCAAACATGGCATTCTCCTCTGGTGGTTGTGGTACAGATCTCGAGGGATTCGAGACCCGAAGAGCCTCCTAATATTGCGGTTTACACTTCAAAGTTGTAATAG
>CAYZFT010000051.1:0-7737 GCA_964477925.1 uncultured Candidatus Saccharibacteria bacterium | reverse complement strand
GCTGAGCAAAAAACTCGGCACGCCTCCACCATCTTGGTGAGCTGTTGTTGCATATCACAACGGTCACACACTAAGCTCCACTAACGTTACGCTACGCATGTGCCCCGGATGTTGTAATGAGCCACAACATCTCATTCAGGATGGCTCCAGAGTGCCATACCGCCTCCGAACGTTGATTGGAGACTTTTGGCAGCTGCTGGGCATTAACCGTTAAGTTTTAACCATAATTCGCTAAATGAGAATGCTCTTTAACGGTACATGGGCAGAAACGATGCCCCATGCCCCATAAACCATCTCCCATACCCCAAACTCTCTAGCTGTTTTGGACGAGGGCGCGGAGGACGGTGTCGCTGATGGCGCGCTCGCCGTTGAGCTGGTACCAGGTGCCGTCTTTGACCCATGTGGCGTTGCCGTTGTTGAGGCGGTAGACGGTTTGGTCGCCGAATTGCAGCGTTTTGAAATTGGGTTTGCCGCTGGCACTGACCGATGAGATTTCGTCTATCATCTGCCCACCCGCCCAGTTGGTCGGCTGTTGGACAAGCTGGTAACCAGCTTCATCGGTTTTAAGACCAACGATTCGCTTGCCTTGGCTGGCACTCACACCAGTATAGATGAAACCTGCTGCTGCGAAGTCAGGGCTTACTGTGCTGACGCCAGCTTGCACGCCCGCTATACGAATTTGCAGGTTCGGCGTATTGAGGTAGGCTGCAAAACCAACAATGACGAAGAGTGCGCTCGCGCCGATAGCCATACTGGCGAAATGTCGTTGGGCTGTTTTTTTGTAGTTGCGCGTGTGGGATTTGATGTCGGCGTGGTGGCTGGCTGCAGCGATGGCACGCGTGAACATGTCCTCGGGGCCGTTGCTCGGCTTCGGCTGCGGTGCACCGGCGACTGCGTCAGTTTCATCTGGTTTGTCGGGCGCAGTGCGTACGGGAACATGTGTGAGCTGCACGGCAGGCTTGTCGGGGCTCTGGTCGTGATTGAAGCGGCTGACGTGTTCACTCCGTACGGTTGTTTTGGCACGCTCAAGACGAGCATGGCTGACGGTCGTAACTGATGGTTTTGCAGTAATGGGTATGGCGGCCTGTTTGACCGAAATCTCATGCTGGACTCGGATAGGTGTGCTTGCGGCGACTGGCTTTTTGACGGCGCTACGCATGAGAGTTTGTGATGGTTTGGTCGGGTGTACGGCTGGCGGATTCGCCGCTTTTTTTAGCGGCAAGCTCGTCGTTACGGTTATTTTATGTGTGTTTGTCTGAGCATCGTGGTCATCTGGTGAGGCAAAACTATCGAGCAACTCACCGGTAACCGCATTATAATGTTTGCCGTTGATTTTGATGATTTGTCTGCTCATACCGTTCCTTTTGTATCGTTGTAAATCGTTATACAAATAATAGCGCCAATGTATATATAAACGCAAGTGGAAACAGTGCGTAACAAGCGCAAGAATATCGACTGCTGTGGTCGGTTGCTTGTGCTCTGCGAAATGTTGTGTACGGTGGTATACTACCCAGGCAGCCTATGGAATTTCTTGACCCGCAAGCCGAACGTCGTCACCGTATACTACTGTTTGTTGGCTACGGGCTTATTACCATAGCTATAGCCATAGCGAGCCTGATTTTGCTGTATTGGTCATATGGCTACTCACTGAGCAATGAGGGTGAAGTACAACAAAGCGGCATCGTTTTTGTCTCAAGCCAGCCTGGTGGCGCTGTTGTTTCGCTCAATGGCAAGCCCGAGACATCAAACACAAACACTCGGCTTACGTTGGCCGCAGGAACGTATGATATGCGTCTCAATCTGGCAGGATATCGCGAGTGGGGTCGCGAAGTAAAAGTACAAGGTGGTGACGTGCAGCGCTTTATATACCCCAAGCTATTTCCAGCTAGATTGGCCTCGACATCTATCAGAAAACTTGAGGCTGCACCCCTGCTAGTAACACAAAGCGCTAATCAACATTGGCTGCTGATGAAACCTAACACAACGCCAAATACTTTTACACTTTACGATTTACGGCGGCCGACAGAACCCACCTCTGCCGAGCTAACAGTGCCGATTGAGACAATTACACCAGGAGACGGCGTGCAGTCTTGGACGGTGGTTGAATGGGCCAACGATGACCAGTATGTTCTGCTTAATCATGGCTTTACCAGCGGAGATGTGGCGGGTCATGAATATATACTGTTTAATCGTACCGCCCCCGAGCGCAGCCAGAATTTAACGCGCAGCTTGACGCTCGGGATTGACGAAGAACTGACCTTATTTAATAAAAAATACGATCAGTATTATGCCTACAACAAACAGACAAAAATTCTTCGAGCATTTAACGCAAGTGGCAAGGTGCTGACTCGTCAGCTCGAGCACGTCTTGGCATACAAGACGCACGGCGATAGCTGGGTCTTGTATGTAACGGACCTTGCCGAAGATGGCAAACAAAAGGCTGATACGGTTAATGTAGTACTCCGGCAGGGTGAGCGGCGGATAGTGTTGCGTCAGCTTCCTGCTGTCTCGCCAGGCTATGTACTGAACCTGGCTCAGTATGATAATGCCTGGTATGTGGCGGTTGCCGCCACCGATGGTAGGGGTGTGTATCTTTACCGAAACCCCTTTGACCAGTCGGGGGCTACCGTGGTTTCCCCGCGAACGTGGCGTTTTATGAGAGTGCAAAACCCAACGAATGTGTCGTTTTCGACCAATTCGCAGTTTGTACTAGCCGAGAACGGTCAGACTTGTGTGGTCTACGACGCTGAGAATATTGAAGTCAAGCGTTTTACGCTCGAACGTACACTTGATGCCCTACAGCCGAAGGTACAGTGGATGGATGGGCACCGATTGACCTATATCTCTGGTGGTAAAGTTATTGTTGTTGAGTACGACAACCAAAATGCGGTGGAACTGCAGGCTTCACTGCCTCAGTTCGTGCCGTATTTTTCGGCTGACTATGATTACTCATTTGCTTTAGCACCCGGCGAGGGCTCGGCAGTACAGTTTACATCTACCCCGCTCACCGTCAAGAAGTAGGCCGAACATTTTACAGACAGATTACAGTTCGCAGACTCGGTAGGCCTCAGGTGACAGATTGCATTACTATGAAGCGCTCTCAGCTGTCTGTTACTCTTCGGGCTTCCAAAACTGTAGGCTTCGTACGAACCGTTGCCATGCGCTGGCGCCTTTGCTTGCAAGCTCAGCTGGTTGCTGGGCTTGATTGGGTGTCGCCGCAGCGGTGTTAGTAACTGGACTTGGACTAATTTGTTCTCCCCACACCACGAGTCGGTTGGTACTAAAACCAGGTGGGTCGCAGGTAATGAGGACGGCGGTTGCTTGGCGACCTTTGGTGTCATCTAGGACACTTACCTGGCTCGGTGGCACGACCTCTTTAGCGAACACCTGGTAGACGTAGCGTTTACCCTGATAGGTGATGTAGAAAATATCGCCCGTTGTGACCTGGTGGAGTAACACAAAAGCAAACTTGTACTTGCCATTATTGAAGATGTTTTGGCTGCTGTGGCCAAAGTAGGCGCCGTTGCCGTTCTGCCCTGGCAGTGCGGTCGATGGATAATGCACGACACCGCCCTCGAGCGAGGCCTGGACAGTGGCCTCCTCGATGCTTGGCACGTTAAAATCGATGGGAATCTGAATGTTGATTTTGGGAATCATGACCGTCGGGTTGGCGTTGGCTGCGGCACTGTTGGTGACAATGATGGGTGCGGCGGTCACCTTGCGGCTTGGTTGTACGAATGGTGCGATAATGTACTCATTGAAAAAGCCAAACATCATGACGAGGAGGACAACCGCGCCCATGCCTAGCCCAAAGAATAGTGACTGCCAGTGGTGTTTGGCTTGAAGCTTGCCGCCGGCAGTAACGGTGTCTACAATCTGTTTTTTTATGTCGTCCGTTGGACCGGGGTGCTTGGCTCGTTTAACTGACTGGAGCTTGGAGAGCGGCGTGAGCTCGACAGCCGGTGTATGCGTGGCTACGGTGACTCCTGTGTTCGATGTAGCCGGTTGTGGCTGTTGGGGTGTCGCGAGACCGGTCGGAACTTTTTGGCCTTCAAGTTGCTTGCCTTGCTCGAAAAGCTTTTGGTACGGAGTATTTTGATTGGCGGCGTAGAACTCCTCCCAGACGGCGCGTTTTTCGGTGTCGGGCAGCATGGTGTAGTAGCGGTGCCACTCGGTCTGCACCTCGGCGAGGCTTTTGCCCGATTGGCTGAGCTCGCGCATAAACACTTGATGCTTGCTGGGTGTCGTGTCGACTACGGCTTGGGCCATTTCGGTTGTCGCTTCGGGTTCCTCGCCAAGCGCAGCGGCGACTTTGCGACGTACCATCTCGATAGCCGCTTGGTCTTGCGGTGCCGAGCGGGCTTTCATGTCGTCAGAAATTGGGTCGATGCGTTTTGTCATGGTCTGAGCCGCTTCGGGTTAGGAATTGTAGCGGCCTAACCCTCGCATTTCTGCTAACAGTATAGTACAATACACCTCTGATAGCCATGGTTTTACTTATGGTTATAGCATTTTTGTTTCTGTGAGCGTGCGGCGAAATGGTAGAGGTTCGCTTGCCCTCATCAGTAAAGTTTTTTCTAATGCCGCAGTGGTGGAATTGGTAGACACGCTAGACTCAAAATCTTGTGTTCGCAAGGACGTGCCGGTTCAAGTCCGGCCTGCGGCACCAGAAAAAACTTTAAACACTGGGCAGTTCGCAATGAAGTCTACTCTTCGAAACCTGTTTTGAAGGATGTAGCTTCGGGCCCGCCAAAGGTAGGTCAACCCCCTAACCCCTATTTACCATTCTGAAACGCGTGGCAACTCAATATACTGTTTGAACACAATTATCTTGGGTAAACTTCTATGCCGGTAATGTTCCCAAGTAACTGGACTGCGCCCTCAGGGTTCACCCCAACAAGGTCATTGCCTGCTGTGACGAGAGGTGTAAAATGTGCCCCTAATCTCGTATATCGGCTTTCTGGGATGGGTATTGCTGGGATGGTGGTGTCGCGCCTACCTAGCGCCGCTGTGAGCGGCACCATTCGGCCGCCAGATGCAGAATAATTCGGCAACTCTCCTTTGATAAATTCAGGCCTCACGCTCCCGATTACGACTGAGCCAATTGTAATCGGAGCGGTATCTTCAAGTCGTAGAAATGATTCATGAATGCCGAAGCGTAGTGGTTTGCCCGTCGAATCTCTCGTGAACGATCCTCTCGTGGTGGTATAGTGACCATTCGGAAACTCTTGGCGGAAGGTGTCTGTTTGCGGTAGGTTTAGCGAGCATATGAACGACCCATCATGATAATCTGCAAAGCTTACGGCCGAATCACCGATTGACATAAACAGTTCGGGTGCCAGACTGTCGGTCAAGTTTTTTTCATTGAGCGCTAGTTGCAGCCAGGTTCCTCTGCCTGCCATAAATGTTGTTGGCTCAGAGTGAGATGCCAGGAAAGCGTTCAGTGAGTGGGCTTTTCTTTGCATGATTGTTCTGGTTGCGGCTAGTTTTTTGGCAGGGCTGAGGCGCAGATTATCTAGCTCTGAAGTCAAAGAATCGTACTCAGCCATCTTGAATGTTGTTGGCGGACTGGCATCGAGTCGGCGGATTGCCGAGGGCTCGCCAGGCATTGGCGCTGATGGGCGCAGCCATATGTGCTTACCGAGGGCCGAGGGCATCGAAAGCTGGGTCTCAAGTGCCATTGTCACGAGGTCACGTATAATCTGACCCGTGTGGACATACTCTGCGCTAACCAGCTCTCTGCCATTGTTTGACCTGGTAGCACGACTCTTGCCCGGTCTAGACAGCGCGTACGCTTTTGCAAATGTTCGCACCGTAGTATCGTCAGCCCCCTTGAGCATATTTGCTGCTCTCGTTTGTCCATCTAGGAACTCTAAGCCTGCTTGGTGAGAATCATCACCCGCAGTATCTGGGTGGAGTATCTTTGCGGTTGCGCGGTGAACGCCGCTAACTAGGCTTCTGAGGCCTTCTGCGCCACCAACCTCATTGACAGCTTTAATTAGCTCGGGCGCTATGCCAGTTCTTTGAAAAGGATTAGTTGCTTCGAAGCTGTGTGGGCTGCTAGCCATGATTAGTAATCGTTAGAATTTTCTTCAAACCACTCTTGGGCGTAGGAAACGGGGTTCTCAGGAAATTCGCCACTGTAGGATGGGTTTACGGCTGCTGCACTCGGGTGCATGCTTGAGTCGGCCCTTACTCTGATTGAGAAATGACGTCCCACAGGACCATCCTTTGGATCATCAGCGACGATACTGCGCTGGACTCTCATGGGTAAGGATGCCAACTTTGCCGCAATAAGACTAATCGATAAGTCATCAGTAATCTCAATGCCTGCCAGTGAGATTCCCGCAAGATTGGCTGCACGTATCAGCCTTCCGATACTTGGGGTGGTGTCTATAGGTTCTCCGTCTTCGTCGGGGTTTGGCCTGGATTCTTCAAAATCAGGGCGAAGGCTGAGGGCGTTAATGAGCTCTCGTGGTGTTACTGTGCGCTCAAGCTTGCTAAAACCTCTGTTTTTCAAATATTTTAGTGCCGCCGATGGGTCCAGACCGGGGGTTAGCACGAGCGCATCGGTTAGCCCATCGACATCCTCGGGTGTAGTAATGAGGCCGTTACCAATAGCGCTTCCCATTGCTTTCGTAACCTTGGCGACATGGACGAGGCTTCTTTGGCTAGCTGTCAATTCCGATTTTGGGGTCTCCTCGGCGATAGTGACTTCGGCTGCAAACAGGGCTAGAGCTCCCTCGAGCTGCATTGGGTCTTGCACGGGGCCATGGAGTGCTTCGTAAGCGGCAACCATGATGCCGCCTTGCAGTTGTTCGGTAGTGACTAGTTCTTTGCTAACAGGCGTGGTCATATGACTCCTTCAGTCTAATTTATAAGTATTAAACCACAGTTTACAGAAAAAGACAATACTCTTTGATCAATTTGACCTATGTGATCGGTTTTCTCTAAAAAGCACCTTCGTGCCACGCCACATTACCACTGGTCAACGAGTTTGATGAGATTGCTCAGGGAGTGCTCATATGCTTCTCCGTCGGCGATTTCGATGGTATAGCGCGCCGCGCGACGGTAATGTTCTGAGCGTTCGGCATACAGCCCTGCAAATGGAAGGTTTTTGGGGTTATTTAGTGCTGCGATACGCTCGGGTGGGAGCCGGCGCATGAGCTCTGCTGCCGATGGCTGTATAAATACACCTACCCCAAACTGCCCAAGATGCGAAACGAGATCGGGGTACATGGCTACACTGCCGCCAGTCGCGATAACTGTTGGGTTTTCTGGCTCAAATCCTAAGATTGCCGCGAGCTGCGCGTCTACAAATTTGCCACTCTGCACCAAATCTCCACAGGTCATGCCATAAGTGTTTGTGATGATTGCATCGGTGTCGATATACGCGAATCCAAGATGCCTCGCCAAGCCCTCGCCGAGTGTTGACTTGCCGCTGCCCATCATACCGTAAAGCACGACGCTAAGTTGTTCCGTGGTCCTCATAATAGCCTCGATTGTACCGGTATTTGCGGGCATTGCAAGCACGAGCAGTTTATATGATTTCTACGTGTGCGCCAGTGATGTAGTGAGTGCTTCGAAGGGCTTTGAGGGGTTTTGGAGCCACCAGGTGGCCGCGCGGGCGGCGAGCTGTGTCGTAGACTGGTCGGCTGCTTGCGTAGTGCTGATGTGCCCGTCGACAGCTAGGGCGACAGTTTGGTCATGTTGCACCATGATGTGGGCGGCGTGGAG
>CAYZFT010000050.1:0-8117 GCA_964477925.1 uncultured Candidatus Saccharibacteria bacterium | reverse complement strand
CGCCGAACTGTGGTTCGCTTACACTCACGCATCCAGTTCAAGCCTGGTGCCCTCCACCAAGTAAAATACCCCAGCTTACGCTCGGGGTATTTTACTTGGTGGCTCCTCCCAGACTCGAACTGGGGACACAAGGCTCTTCAGGCCTCTGCTCTACCAACTGAGCTAAAGAGCCACAGACCATTCGCATAGTGATTGGTCAGGACTTCGCTATTTTAGCAGTGATTACTCTGTTGTACAAGCTTTGTTTAACCGACGGCGACACCAAAAAGTCGGCCAACACCGTAGGTAACAGCCATGGCGAGTAAACCACCAGCTACGACGCGGAGTACAGCTCGGCGACGCGAGGCGGAGCCAATGGTAGCACTAAAGTAACCAGTCAGCGTCAAAGCTAGCGTCACCGCAAATACCGTTGCCCATATACGCCACTGGGCAGGCACTAACACGGCGGTCAAGAGCGGGACTAACGCACCAGCCGTAAATGAAACAGATGAGGCAACGGCGGCGTGCATCGGGTTCGTCAAATCTTCTTCATCGAGGTTAAGCTCAGCATCGAGGTGCGCCTTTATGGGGTCAATGGCACTAAATTCCTCCGCAACCGTTTGTGCGGTTTTAGCCGATAAACCTTTCGAAGCATAAATCCCTGCAAGTTCACGGAGCTGCTCTTCTGGCTCTTTTTTGAGCAATTTCTTTTCGCGAGCTATGTAAGCACGCTCAGTGTCACGCTGCGTACTAACCGAGACATACTCGCCCACGCCCATACTCAGCGCACCCGCTGCTAGGCCAGCGATACCCGCCGTCACGATAGCCTTTGGGTCGCTCGTGGCGCCTGCCACACCAAATATGAGGCTGGCGGTGCTGACAATGCCATCGTTAGCACCCAGCACACCTGCACGAAGTTTGTTAAGCATTTGAGATGATGCTTTACCGCCTTTTTTAGCTTCTTTTGCCATTTTTACTCCTTATGTTTTCACCCCATATTATTAGTGCCATTTTATCGCACTCACCCTCAAACTTCCAATCAATCGTCATAAACGTCGCCTCATCAATCCATTCTGTAGTCATCATTTCATCACTTGGCACAAAGTCGTGTGACGTAAGCGTGACGCGCGTGGCGATACGAAGTACTTTGTGTCCTCGCAAATAATCTGTGCATACCCACATGCGATAAATGCCATCTGTTGTGTCGATGCCAACACCCAGCTCTTCGCGCACTTCACGGCGAAGACATGCCTCATACGACTCACCGAACTCCCAGCCACCGCCAGGAATCTCATAGCCGCCTTGCTCATTACGCCCAACGAGCAATCGCCCCTCATCGTCAAAAACAAGTGCTTTGGCGGTCACGCGATAAAACGTGCTTGGTAATTGCCCTAGCTGCTCATCGGTAAATTTCACTACTGCTCTTTCACCATGAAATCTTTAACACTTTTTACCGTGTCGAGGAACTGGCTCGGAAAGATAATGGTGCTGTTTTTCTCGACAGCGATGTCGCTCAACACCTGCAAGTTGCGCAGTTGTAGTGCGATTGGATGCGCAGCGATAATGTCGGCCGCTTCACCGAGTTTTGCCGCACTGAGTTGTTCACCTTCTGCAGCAATAACTTTGGCACGCTTTTCACGCTCGGCCTCAGCCTGCTTGGCCATGGCGCGCTGCATGCTTTCAGGCAGCTGGATATCTTTGACCTCGACCGTGCTGACGAGGATGCCCCATTTGCCGGTGGCACTTTCGAGCACATTCTTGATTTTTTCGTTGATGACGGTCGTTTCGCTCAGGACTTCGTCGAGCGCACTCTGACCGACAATGTTTCGTACTGTCGTTTGAGCAATCTGGTAGGTTGCAGAGGTCACATTTTGGATCTCAACCACTGCCTTGACAGGGTCAACAACTTGGTAATAGGCAACGGCAGACACGTCTATCGAAACATTGTCTTTGGTGATGATTTTTTGGCTATCGACTGGCAGCGTGACGATTTGCATGCTGACACGGCGCATCTGGTCGATTATGGGGACGACGAAACGAAGCCCAGGCTGCTTGATGTTAGGCTGAACCTTGCCCAAGCGAAATACAACGCCGCGCTCATACTGCTTGATAACTTTGAGGCCAAAAATCAATAGGACAACTACGATAATAATGACAAGCCACAAGAATCCCATATTCGCTCCCCGTTTAACATTGATAATTGTTTGTGGTGGGTCCTACAGGGCATCACTACGGCTAACGCCTACAATCCTTCGTTCACTCGCCCCAGAAAATGACCTTCGGTCGCTTCCCAAGCAGCTCGTTCACTTCGCCGAACCTACGTTCGCCTGACGGCTCACTTTTACGGGTTCTCGCCCTTCCTCTATGCCACGATGTAAATGGTGGGTCCTACAGGGCTCGAACCTGTGACCTCGGCAATGTGAATGCCGCGCTCTAGCCAACTGAGCTAAGAACCCACGATTATCGGACAAGTATAGTGTATCAAATTATCGCAAAGTCTTGCACTAAAGCTAGCTATAGCATGGGCACAGTAGATACAATTACGCTGTATGTTCCTCAACGACCGCTCAAACATTCTCTGCGTGCTAGATTTTTGCTGGTCGTGACTTAAGAAATTCTTTAATACAGCCCCGAATATTAACCCCAGGTAACGTGGCAGATAGCAACACCAAGCTTGGGGTTCAGCTATGTGCCCGTCAGCAAGGCAAACTGTACGGTGACCGGGGCTACATCTCCACCGAGCTATTCTTAGCACTCTGGGAACAGGGGGTACATCTGGTTACGGTCACTCGTAAGAACATAAAAAACCGGCACTTGCAACTCCGGGACAAACTTATACTCCGTAAACGTAACCTGACTGAGACCATTAACGACCAGCTCAAGAACAGCAACCAGATTGAACACACCAGGCATCGTAGCCCGCGGAGCTTCCTAACCAACCTGCCTGCAGGATTGATCGCCTACCAGCTACAGCCGAAGGAACCAAGCTTACACTTCACGGCAAAAGAACAACGGCTCCTGTCAAAACCGCTGTTACTCCCTGCCTAAATGACTGGGTGTTGTGTCGAACTGGGGTTATATAGTACCGTGCCCTGCTCTGCTATCCGTCCTTTTACCTGTACTCTGCCGGCCGCCGACTAAGCACACTTGAACTAGCTACGTATTTATCGATCCGCATATCCGTTTTTTGATTGTAATTCATACATACAATAAAAGGAGCTTGGATATAACTAAACACATTCAGCTAAAGACGCCCCTGAGGGGCGTCTTTAAAATATTGATTTTGGGGTTCTAACCTATACTGCGCACGGTACCCCGACAGAGCATTTAATCCTTTGAGGTGAGGCCGGAGCAGCCGTCTTGTTGTTTGGATTTGCCAAGTTCCATAACTTTTTATCACTTTGAAAAACTTTGTATCGTGCGTCCGAGTTTTTAATTCTATCTGCGGCCTGTTTTGCCTTTGCTTGCGAGCCTACGCCACTGTAAACCCTCCACTTTCCGCTTGCACAGCTAATCTTAGGTTTTGATAGTGGATAATATGGCGCAGAATAACCATGTCGAGGTGAAGTATACTTGTATTTCGTGCATACTTTATAGCCTATAGTCGGGTTACCAATCTTGGTAGTATACTTTCCGCCGATACATGCCGCGTTGCGTTGTTTGTTGATGGTTGTGCCGTAATCTTTCGCACATAGCTTATTCCACGCAGCTTTATTTAATGAACTCTGCCCTGTCTGCCTCTTTAAGGCTTCCTGCGTTCTTTGGCCAAATACAGCGTCTTGTGATGCAGTTTTTAACATATACTGTGCGTAGCGCACGCATTCACTTCGACTACCACGCGAGTATGTAGCATTTTTGCAAACTGATGCGGCACTACTGCCACGCTGCATGATGAAACCACCGATGCCAGCGACGACCAATATGGCCAGTACTGGGAGTAAGAAGTGATGGCTTGCGCCCCGTATGTTGAGCCCTTTAAGTTTTGTGAAGATCTGCATAAGTACCCTTTCTTTGTGTTTAACGTATACCCGCATTATACAGCTTACGCTTGGTAGGTAAAGTACGGCGTACCGCCGCTGTAAGCGAATGTTTGCAAATGTCACTGCGCGCCACTTATGGTTACAGTATATTTTACAACGCAATTTCTTGGGTATTGTATGAGTTAGTTACTGGCCAAATGCCAAAGCTGGCAAAAACGGCATTGGTAAGCCTTGAGTCGACGACCATACCAATAATCGCTTGTCGTGGCTGTAGTCTCGGCGGCTTCTCTGCTGTCGAAGGCGATTTTATCGGCGCAAGGTAGGTTAGTGTCAGCATCCATAGCTCTATAGTATCAAACTCTGTCTCGTGACTAGTTGTTGTATAGTTCGCTGCTGAGCGATAGATTACGGCGCTCAGCTGGTATACTTGGAGTAATCTGTTATGCGTATAGGCCTTTTCACCGACACTTATCGCCCCTCGATCAACGGCATCACCTTCGTGGTCGAGTCACTCAAACGCCAGCTCGAGGCGCTTGGCCATGAGGTGTATGTTTTCTGTCCGGCGCGCAGCATCCGCCCCGGCCGACAAACCGGTCTATTAGCCGAAGATGACCACATAATCCGTTTCCGTAGCGTACGCAGCGGCTTTTTTGACGATTTTGACATATCGCTCATTTTCCCACCAACGATGCTCCGGCAGATTGCCGACATGGAGCTTGATGTCGTGCACATCTTCACGCCGTCGCAAGTTGGCCTGCTCGGCATAAATGCTGCTGTTAAAAATGACATCCCCTTTGTCGTGCAGCACTGTACCGACCTATACGAATTTGTCGAGAATTACCCCAACGTCTTGCCGGGCATTTTGGCGCTCATCGGTATTATCTTCCCGGCCAGTGTTAAATTAACCCGCAAAGACTTGGGCGAGATTGCCAAACTGTACCGGCCGCAGCGCGGGGCAACCAAATGGAGCAAGGCCATTATCGCGAAGTCAATTACCCTGCTCCACAGCAAAGCCGACGCCGTCATAGCACTCAGCCCCAAGAGCTATAACCAGCTCCAGAGTTGGCAAGATGAGGACTATGCCTACCCGCTCACCCTCATGCCAAATGGCGTTAATGCCATACCCAAGCCAACCAGCACCCAACTACGCGTCTTTCGCGAGCAGTGGGGACTGCGTAAATGCGATGAAGTTTACGGGTTTGTCGGTCGCTTAGGTGAGGAAAAAAACTTGCCTATACTTATTAAGGCGTTTAACCATGTTGGCAAAGCGCGCCCTAACGCCAAACTGCTCTTTGTGGGTGATTTTGGCTACCGCGCCACGCTCGAAGCAATGGCCGCCGAGTCCAAGTACCCCAATCGCATCATATTTACTGGCGCCATGCCACGCGAAGAGCTTGGCGTTGCCTATGCAGTCCTCGATGTGTTCGCCTTTCCCTCGCTCAAAGATACACAAGGTTGGGTGCTGCATGAGGCAGCACATGCTCGCTTACCCATTGTGCTTATAGATCAAGACGTCTCAGAAGTTGTGCGTGACGGCGAAAACGGTTACTTTGCGCGCAATACCGCTATTGACGTCGCCCGCAAAATCACCGAGCTACTCGGCAGCCCTGCTACTCGTGCACGATTTGGTGAGCGCAGCAAACAGCTCGCACAGCGTTACACCGAGAAAAAGCAGATTGTAAAGCTCGAGAAACTATATCAAGATATAATCGCAGAGCACCCTAAACGTCGTATGCCAAGCACCAAGGCAACTACCTTCAAAAAACTTGGCAGGCTCCTGAGCCGAGCACGCTACTACGCACGCAAGCGAGCTTTGTAGACTTTATGGCTATGACAACCCCAACCGACATAAAAACCTGCGCATCTTCTCGCTCGTCGCCAGAAGCACTGCGTCAGCAGCGCCTTTAGGGGCGACCGAGGTCTTTGTTCGGATTTATTCCGAACAAAGAGCGGGGCGGGCGAGCCCGCCCCTCCTGAGGTCGACTGTTATGTCGAACTCAGATTATGCTACTACGGATAGTGCGACTGCCACGTAAGCCCAGTTATGGGGGGAGATCTCGATTCACTTCGGAACAGATGGGGGGCTAGAGGACCCGGTGGCATACCAAACTCGGAGTGCACAGGAGGCTCAAAACGATTAGGGATGTTAGATGTTATTTGATTGTCGATGTATAGAATACTGGTTTGTAGGTTGAACCGTAGGCGGAATTCCCTATCGTCGTGGCGTTTGGTGTCACATCGCTCCGCTGCCATGTAAAGATGTAGTCTACCAAACGATTACCTACGGTTTGTGTACTATCGGTAGATTTGATGCCGCTCAGGCTTGTGACATCCCAGTTGCTGCGGACGTCAAGCGCCTTAAACGAAGCATAGGGGAAATAGCTAACATAGGCATTTTTGTCATAGCGGTAGTTAACACCAAAGTTGCCAACGATATAGATGGGAACGTTTGCGGCTTTGAGCTCCGTGACTAGCGCTGTGAGCTTACTCATGTGCGCTTTGTAGTTATCGAGTTGAGCAGTATTTGCTGTTGCTTTGCCGACTGACTCGACGCCAGATATTAGCTGTGTGTTGACGACTATGATTTGCTTGCCGTTCACCTTGCTTTGCAAGCGAACCCACGTCGCATAATGTGCGGCATAGGTTGAGGTGCCGACCGTGAGAGCATCACTCATGGTACGGTATGACCCATCGCCGACCTGAGAGAATGCTGCTTTGTCCCAGACGATGGGATAGCTTGCAGGTGTTGCCGTACCATTATTATAGCCTGGTAGGTAGCCCGCATATTTACACGTAGCACAAATAAGCTTATTTTTAATGCCGTCTCTTTGGTCGAGATGATGCACCGATTGCACACCAATAATCTGCGTATTACCGATAATCGTGAGTATTTCATCTGCAATGACATTTGGGTTGTCAGAGTTTGCATTCCACGAAGCCGTCGTAAAGGTATGTACAAGCGCAGGTGTTGGGCTGGGTATAGGTATGGGCGTGGGGGTGGGGGTAGTTGTGGGCATTATTTTCTTACATTCGACCTGTCCGTACAGCGTCGTGCGACTACTAGCCGCAAGGTCGGCGCACATTTTTTTCCAAGTCGCGGCATTGACAATGCCCGAGGTTTTTGCGCTAATTTTGGCTTTGGCTTGGTACTTTTTTACTGCTTTGCTTAATGTGACCGTGTATCTATTGCTTGGGGTCCCGCTAAAGTAGGTGGGTTTTAATATCTGGCCGATATATTTGTTACAGACATGATTATTTCGTGTTTTGGTACTAAACGTCTGGCTGACACACGGTTTATTGGTAGCCGCGCTACTACTGCGCTGCATAATGTAGCCTCCTATGCCGACTACAACAAGCACGGCCGCTACAGGAAGTAATAAATGATGACTCACACCCTTGCTGTTCAGCTGCTGGTGCTTTAACGTAATCTGCATGTATGCCCCTTTTATGTTAGATGTACGTTGTCATTATACAGCTAATGCTTTGCTGGCAAAGCACTACTTGCAGCTTCGCTGCAGATTACTATTTGTAACGACTCACTTTGAGCTCATCGCAACAGAACATGCCTATGCTCGCCCCTTCTTGCAAGAGCTACTGACGTTGAAGTATGACTTGACTTGCGATAAGAGTATCACCGTCTTTTGTGCCAACTGCCATAATTGTGTCATTGACCGCTGCTGGCTTGTCATCGCCCATGTACGTAGTACTGTCATTAACGACAACTTTTGTTGTCTGGCCATTACCCGCAACTGTGATAGTAGAGCCGCTAATAGCTATTACGACACCGTTAACGCGGCTGGCATTTGTGTTTGTGTCACTTTCTAAGTCACCCTGACCCATCATGCCGCCTCGCAACCTGCCGCCTCTCTGCCCAGAAAAATCAGAGTCAAAATCTTGCCGCATCATACCGCGGCCAGCAAAGCGCACATCGTCAGTACTTGACACCGAACGTTGCACGGCAAAACCGGCTGCCACAAGCCCAAGCGTTGCAAAAAACGCAAGTATTGCAACGACCGCCCACCAACCACCAGTGATTTTTGGCACTGTCGACTTGGGTGCCTGAACAGCATCTGGCTGCGAAACATCTGCATCTGATAGTGTTTCTGTTGTTACTTTTTCTTGGTCAACCTGATCTGGCTTTGCCATAATAACTTCCTC
>CAYZFT010000049.1:6947-8361 GCA_964477925.1 uncultured Candidatus Saccharibacteria bacterium | reverse complement strand
CGGGCAGCTTACTCTAGTCATATGCTTGTGGCACTCGGGGGCATGACGCTGACACTTTTTGCCTTCTCCCTCTGGTGGTTCAATCGCCGCGACTATTCGGCGTAGTTTTAACCTGGCACGGTTTTTCGAATAACGATAGCTACAGCTCGATGCTCACGGGGCAGTGGTCGGAGCCGAGGGTTTCGGGGTGGATTTGGGGGTTTTTGACCTGGTTGGCTATCGCTTCAGAAGCGAGCCAGTAGTCGATGCGCCAGCCGATGTTGCGGGCACGGGCATTGGCCCAGTGCGTCCACCAGCTGTAGGCCTCAGTTTTTTCGGGGAATGCCGTGCGGAAGGTGTCGACAAAACCAGCATCGAGGAATGCTTGGAACCCTGCCCGTTCTTCGTCGGTAAAACCGTGTTTGCCAATGTTTGGCTTGGGGTTTGCGAGGTCAATTTCGCGGTGAGCGACATTGAGGTCGCCGCAAAACAGCACCGGTTTGGGTTTTTTAGCGTTTTCTGCGCCACTCGCGACTCGCGACACGCGACTCGAAGCTGAGTACTTGCCAGATTCAAGACCTTTGACGTACGCGAGGAAGGCTTGGTCCCAATGTTGCGCACGCAGCTCGAGGCGGCTGAGGTCGCCCTTGCTATTGGGTGTATAAACGGTGACGACCCAAAAGTCGGCGAACTCGGCGGCAATCACCCGCCCCTCGGCGTTGGCGTCGCCGTAGCTATCGCCGGTGACATTGAACCGTTCGATGATGTCGGCCGGAAAGCCGTCGAGATACTGGATGGCTGGGGTTTTGCTAAAGATGGCCGTGCCGCTGTAGCCCTTTTTGACTGCGCTAAAAAAGTGTTCGCTGTACTGCGGCAGGTCGAGCTCTACCTGGCCACGCTCGGCTTTTGTCTCTTGTAGACACAAGATGTCAGGGTCGTGCTCGGCAATGAACTTTTGAAACAATCCTTTGTTCAGCACGGCCCGCAGGCCATTCACATTCCAGCTGTAGAGTTTCATGCTGGCGTAATGGTTCCACGGTGGGCAACTGATTGACTGAGGTTTTGGAGGTCGCGGCTAGTGGCGCTGACGGCCATTTTGATTACTTTATTATCGACTTTGAGCTCGGTAATATCGTTGGCCATTTGGGGGATGCGCAGAACTGAGTCGCTCATGCTGCCGAGTACCTCCAGTGTGCCGTCAATGCGGCTGTTGGTGTCTTCGAGCAAGACTTCGAGACGGCTGACAGTACCCTTTAGCTCGGTCTGTCCGTCTTGCAACGCTCTAACATCACCCTTTAGCTCAGTCTGTCCATCTTGGAGTGTCTTCACATCGCCACGTAAGGTCTTCACGTCGCCTTGCAACGTTTTCACATCGCCACGTAGCTCGGTCTGTCCGTCTTGCAACGCTCTAACATCACCCTTTAGCTCAGTCTGT
>CAYZFT010000049.1:0-6847 GCA_964477925.1 uncultured Candidatus Saccharibacteria bacterium | reverse complement strand
TAGCTCGGTCTGTCCGTCTTGCAACGCTCTAACATCACCCTTTAGCTCAGTCTGTCCATCTTGGAGTGTCTTCACATCGCCACGTAGCTCAGTCTGTCCATCTTGCAACGTTTTCACATCACCACTTAATACTCTGAAATCACCGCGCAAATCAAGCTGGCCTTGCTCGAGGTTGTCGAGTTTTTGCAGTATCTGTTGGGCGATATCGTCTGTCATAGTACTGCATATTGTAGCACTGAGCTACTGGGTAAAACAGGGTAAAAATTACAAATACGCGTCGAGGCCGGGGCGTTTGATAAAGCTGGCGGCAAAAGCGGTGTCGGTGCAGGTGCGGAGCTCTTGCTCGCTTAAGATGTCATGGCTACGGAGTAGCTGGTATTGGTGGCGCAGCCGCCCGCCCTCGATAGTTTCGGGCCAGTCGGTGTTGATGCAAAATTTGACGTTGTTGTCGACGAGCGTGCGGATAATTTTTCCAATCTCGTCGAGGCCAGTGACGGCTTCGGTGACGATGTTGGACATCGGGCAGATTTCGAGCACCGTACCGCGCGCAGCCAGCTCGCGCATGAGGTTTTGGTCGTATGCCGACAGTATGCCGTGCCCGATGCGAGTCGGGTTAAGGTAGTTCAAAGCATCCCAAAAGTCGTCGGTTTCGTGCACTTCCCCGGTGTGGATGGTCACGCCGAGACCTGCGGCGCGAGCTTGCTCAAAAATGCTGGCGTAATCTTTCATCTTAAAATTGGGGTTGGCCGGACCGGCGATGTCGATGCCAACGACGCCGCGTTTGTGGTACTTCATGGCTTTTTCGATGATGGTCGTATTGCGCTCGACATCATACTCGCGGGCGATGCAAAAAACGAGCCCAGCTGACAAGTTGGGGTGCTCGAGCAGTGCTCGCTCCATGCCGCGTAACATAGCCATGATGAGATGGTCGAGGTCGACCTCCGCATTGAAGTTGTGCTTCATGGGGTTGGTGCGTAGCTCGATAAGCTGTATGCCGTGGCGATAGGCACCGCTCATGGTGTTGTAGACAGCGGCTTCGACGGCCAAGGTGCCGCTGCTGAGTTTGTCGAGAATGGGGTGGTAGATTTTGTGGAAATAATCGTTGAGCGCCATCGGTCGGTCGGGCGTAAGCGTGATGTACTCTTTGAACTCGCTGTATTCGCTTTTGGGCAGCTTGACGCCGAGGCTGTGGGCAATTTGCCATAGCACGGCAGGGTCGATGGATGTGCCAAGGTGGGCATGCAGCTCGGCTAGTGGGTACGTCGGATATTTGGTGTCTGCCATCATGGGCACATCAAGATAGTCTTTCATGGGTTAAGTATAGCGGCAAAAGGCGTACCCTGCAATCTGTAATTGCTCGGCTTCGGGGTGACGCTGCTCGCCTAATTGCTTTGCTTGCATATTCTGCAGATGGTGGTAGGATTAAGTTAATGGAAATAATCCTGGATCTTTTACCGGGGAAAGTTGTTTCGCGTCGGGTGCGAAAGCGAACGGTACTGTTGTGTCCAGGCGAGGTGCCACAGGATGTACACATTGTGCGGTCAGGCTGCATCAAGGTTTACAGATTGGGTAGCTCGGGTGAAGAGCAGATTGCGGGATTTAAGACGGCAGGAGATATATTTCCTGAATGTTGGGCGTTTGGACAGAGCTCAACCATTATGTACTACTACGAAACTGCAGAAGACTGCACCGTCGTGACTGTGAGAAAGAAAGATTTTGAAAAGGTGCTCAAAAACCATCCAGCCGTTAAAGCGCGGATGTTTGATTATATGGTCAAAAACTATACCGGCATGCTAGTACAGGTGTCGGCGCTTAAACAATCGCATGCCGTCGACAAGCTGCTCATGATGCTGTATTACCTCATGATTCGCCATGGGGTCGAGAAAAAACCTGGCGAATTTTGGGTCAGTATGAAACTTCGGCATACGACCTTGGCCGGGCTGACTGGTTTAACACGCGAAACAGTCTCGACTGAGTTGGGCAAACTCAAGAAAAAAGGCGTCGTACATTACACGATGCGGCGGTTTATCATTTACAGACATGCCTTGCGGGATACAATCGGCGAGGCGGCTTTTTCTGAGATTCAAGCCGATTAACCCGAGCTCGACATCTTGTGATGGGTTCTTAAGGTAAGGGCGAGCCCTGCCCGGTATCTTTTCGGAATGAATCCAATAAAGATACCTCCCTGCCCCTAAAGCTCGGCTTTCGCCTTGTTCGCCTTTAAGCTCATAGGCAGTGGTAGCTATGTCGGGCTGGGGTTGATTAGGCAGATGCAAAATATAATCGCAACAGGTGTTTGCGTGAAATAATACACAAGTTTTTTGATAGAATTTTCGTAGCACGTAGCGTAAGCGGAGCGTAAAGTGTGGGGTGGAAGCGTTTCCTTTGAGGGAGTTATCACATAACAGCCGCACTCTTAGCGGCTAGAGACTTTGGAGATTGTATATGTCAAGCACACTTACTATTGAAAAAAAATACATTTCCATACAAACAGCACTATCAACTTTCGTAGGGATGATGATGGCAGTACCATTTGTTTTTGCGGCGGGAGCGTTACCAAGTGCATCTGCAGCACAAGACCAATCTTCTTCTGCGCAAGTCAGCATGGCCGATTTGGCGAAGTTTGCCACCGCCTATAACGCAAGCGCATCAAGCACCAAAGTAGCAGCGAACGGGACGGCGACGTGCTCTGAGGCCTCAGTATCGACGGGCCAAGCTGTCTTAGGAGATAGCGACAATGCTGCCGGAAGTGGTGGCGGAGGATGGGGTGCCGGCGGCAGTGGAGCAGCGGCCAAGCCATGGAGCGGCGGCAGTGTTGGTGGTGTAGCCTCCGTCAAACCCCTCGACAAGATAGCTTCGATGTCGAACTCATACAACACCTACACATCGATGATCTATAACAGCTCGAGTGTGACGAACACGAACAGTAATAATATTGTCGGTTCCAATAACACGACCTCGACTGACCTCTCACTGAAAATCGATGACTCCAAGGGCGTCATGGTCGGTATGGGCGTCAGCAACGACCCAACGGCAAGCCTAGTTGCAACGAATGATAGCTTTAACAAAGATTCGTACAATACGAAGACCGAGACAAGTATCGTCAACGATTCGTTCAACAAAGAGACCAACTTTACGGTTACAGAAAACACGAACGTGACCAAAACCGAGGACTCATACAATACTAAGAATGAGACTGAGAATTCTAACAATACGACCACAAATGAGACTAATAGCACGACTACTAACAACGAGACCAAGACTATCGACTCCAACAACGAGACGAATGTCAAAGTTGAAGATGTCAAGGTAGATATTGATGCAGCAAAGGGGAACCCTCAGTACCCAGCGAACTAGGAATATATAATAACCATCTAAACTCAAGGCACTAAACAGCAGCCCGCGCTCCCCCCGCGGGCTGTTTGTATGAGTTCGGATAGTATGATTATTAAACTGTGGGCCAGGTGCCTTGCGTCGCGGTGTAAAATAGAGTTAATAGGAGTGCGACTCTATGCGAGAACTATCCCCAATCGATCAAGCGTTAGATGTACCGGAGTGGTTGCAACACTATAGGCAGCCGATGGATGGAAGCCGTCAGTGGTTCCATGGCGCTGGTTGCACCGAACTGCTGTTATCGGCCGGTGCTGCCGAAAAGTATGATATTGATGGCAAAGCTTTGCCTCTGCCGGGGTTTAGTGTCGTGACTTTTATAGACCCAGCGAGCGAGGCATATCGAAACCTTGCTGAGTTAAGCGCTGAAATACAAAGCGCCTATAAACTCAAAGGAGTTGATGATAGATTTGCCTTTTTACCCCCAAACACTTACCACATAACGATTGCCGATATTTTGGTCAGACCGAGTGATGCTCAAGCTCAAGACATCATTGAAGCGACCAATAAAAGTTTTGAACAATTACTGAACGAGATGCTGCCACCGCCTCAGTTTAGATTACGATCTGACGTGGTAGTATCGGCTGGAGTGTCGGTCGTTGCGCTCGCGGAGCCAATAACCAAAGAAGACCTCGAAACTGTGCACCATGTACGAGACGTGCTGAGAACCAATTTGAGACAAGTTGGCATAGAAACGAATTCGCCCGATGCATTTATCGGGCATGTAAGCGTGGCATATTTTTGCAGAGGCATGAACCAGGGCGAGTACGCGGAGTTCAAAGTGGCTGCTCGGGGTTATGATACAACCCGTGGGCTGCTGGGAGAAGTGGCCGTGGGAGCTATGGAGCTCCGTAAGTTCGAGGATATGGAGAGATGGGGCATGGACCCAATAATGAGTTTGGTTTTTAGTAAACGCACACCAACTAGCCCGCCATCGTAGGGCTGGAAGCCCATACAATCTCATTTTGTACTAGGCGATGAGAGCCGCATATAACAATTAGTAGAAATTGACCTTATGAATTCGACTTTCTAGTTATTATTGATAGTGCCTGTCGCTTTATGAAAGATTTAGAACGTGCTACATGCGACGACTAAATCTGAAAAATCCTTTGCACCATATCTTCTAAAATCATCTTCGTTCACAAAAAGCTCGTGAAACATCACTTTATTCTGAAGCCTGTTGATGTCTTTTGTCCATTGTTGTAAACGTTTTCGTTTCGGCTCGACATCAAGGTCTTGCAGCCCTTTTGTCTCGACAATCCATATATCACCAGACCTTGTCCGTACTATGAAATCGGGGTAGTAGTTCGAGATTTCTCCCTGTGAGTTCTGGTAATCGAGCTTGAAGCCGATAGCAAAGAAGTTTTTCGTAAACGCCTGTACATCATTGCACTTGTCGAGGAACGCCGCAAACTCTAGCTCTAAATGGCTGTCTCCGATAAGTTTATTAAAGACACTTTTCTTTGGCGCGAGTACTTCCTGGGGCGTTACGACAAACGGACGTGTGTTTTTAATTTGAATTGTTCGCGCAATGCTCGCTTCGCCCCTATCTATGACAGTTAGATCGTTTATCGCTTTTTTTAATGTCTCGACAATCGACCGCCGTACTTCGATTTCTTGCAGATTGCGCAGTACATTCCGGTCGTTAAGGTTGACTTTCTTGCCAAAAAGCTCATTGCTCACAAATGCTTTAATCTTCCCGTACAGCTCGTCGTAACCACCAACGAGACGAAGATCAGTTTTTATCGTTTGGGCGAAGTAGCCAATCGCACTTGAACCATCAGTAATTTGGGCGCTTGGCAAGATAGTTTTGTGTGAAACCTCATCCGTCACAATCTCTCGAAAGGTTATCTCGTGTTGTTGCTCCTCGCTAAATTCTTTCATCTGCACTGGCTTGAAGCCATATTTCCCGAGATTTGAGACGTCAATTGACGAGAAGTTTTTATATTCACGATCCATTCGAGGAGTTAATATCGGAATCTCGATATCGAGAGCGTCAATATCTTTTGTCTTATCATTTTCGTCGACCGTAATTACGGGCGGTGTGTTAGGCTTGCTGCCGCCACCCATCTTGGCATATTCGAGCTCAACACCTTCGGATTTAATACTCTGCACGAACTCAATGAACGCATCCGTGCCGACAACGCTAACCTTTTCGGCAATATCGCTGCCGCGGAACATCCTTCGCAAACCACGCCCAAGAGTTTGCTCCGGCAGAATCTTGGCTTTACTCGAATATGCGCGCAACCCAACTATTGTTGTGACATTCTGCACATCCCAGCCTTCTTTGAGCATAAGTACCGACACAACCGCCTTAAAAGGGCTCGAGAGACTATCTATGCTATTTGCTTCTTCACGTAGTTTCTCGAGCTCCTCTTTATTTTTTCCGGACGTCGTTTCTGATATCTCGCCGTTATTATTGGTGTGGATTGTCAGAACTGCATTTTTGAGCTCGGGGTATGTTGACTCTAGATACGCCGCTACGTCATCCGCGTTTTTTGTGTCGTCGGTCATGACGAAAAGGATAGCTTTTTTATTGTCTTTAATCAGCTCGTCGTATGCCTTTTTCCACTCAACAACACCTAGATTGATGAAGTCGGCGTATTTTTCCGTGAACTTTGCGCTTTGCGATTCTTGCAACACTGCTCGTGATGCTTCGTCGGGTAGCACGGGGTGCTTAACGACATTCTGATGGATTGCTTCTACGAGCGGATAGTCGCAAACTGTTTGCGGAAAGATAGCACCGTTGTTTCGTTTTGGTGTGGCGGATACGTCAATTTGTAGTGCAAGTTTATCACCCTTCATTTTTAACCTATTGTGGATGTCTTGGATTGACGTAAACCAGCTCATGCGTTCATCGTGCACGTGATGCGCCTCGTCGTTTAGAATAATCAGTTCGTCGATATCGCGTACGATGTCTCCGAGGTCAACCTTTGAATCGTTAGTCGCACCAACAGGGCGCTGGCCGAGGAAAAAATCCATCAAGTTGTTGTCGTCTAGCGACGGCGTTTTATCTAATCTGTCGTAGACACGGTGTATATTCGTGAGAAATATATTGCCGGTTTTTTGTGTCAAACGCACGTTATCTTGAACGTGCAGTGTGAGCTGAAAATCACTTCTCCACTCGCGACCATCGAAACCACTGTCGGGTATCATCATATCGTCCCAAAACATCTTAAGGCCTTCAAAGTCTTTTAATATACGGTCAAGCACGATGATATTTGGGGCAATCACCAAGAAGTTGCGCGCTAAGTCGGACTCGTCTTCATATGTCTTGTGGAAGAAACTCCAGACAAGTGCCAATGCTAACACTTTCGTTTTTCCTGCACCAGTCGCCATTTTTACGACGTATCGTCGCCAGTCTTCGGGGAACATAGTGCGTTGCAATGTACCGGTGCCGTCGAATTGCATCAAGTCGTAAGGAGACTGCGTTTTAGCGACATCATACAGGTAGATA
>CAYZFT010000048.1:0-8392 GCA_964477925.1 uncultured Candidatus Saccharibacteria bacterium | reverse complement strand
CTTCGCCGTAATCGACACGTGTCAACACAATGCCCACCGTACGCTGCTGATTCACTGTTTTGCCTTGGCTGCATCGGCAACTGCCTCACAGAGTTGTAGCAAACTTGTTTGCGACTTGCGCAGTACTGCAACTACGCCAAGATCACGCCGTAGCACAGCAAGGCTCTCGAGCTCGGCGGTCGGCAGCACGGTAAGTATGATGATAGGAATGTCTTGCCACTCAGAGTAGCTCTTGAACTCATACAAAAACTCAACCCCATTGTGCCGTGCCATCTGCGGCTCGAGCACCACAACACTTGGCTTTTGCTCGTCGGCCGCAAAAACTGCTTGCTGAGCAGTATGCACCCAAATAACTGTATGTCTAGCCGCTTCAAGTGCCGCCTTGTACGTTGCCGCCAGTACGGCATCTGGTTCTATGAGTAATACGTACATCGGTTTAGACCAACTGCAATTGGTTGCATATGGGCAGCGTTGTCGCCAGCCCGGTCAGGTTATGGTAACGCGCTACATGCAGCTTCGCCGCAATAGCACTGAGTAAGTTGTCGGCGATAAATACGCCACTTGCCGAACCACTCGTCAGTCGAGCTAGCGGCTGACGCGCAGTACCATACAGTGACCGCGACCGTCGAAACGCTTCGGTGCTGAGCTCGCTTTCTTCTGCGTACAGCCCCGCAACAACGCCGTAACGGCTACGGTGGGCGGCGAGTCGAAGGGGTTGCACTGTTTCATTTTCGGCCTGAGCGGCCACAAAAACCTGCCCAAGGCTTACAAGAGCAGATTGTAAAACTATGCGATCGCTCATGACCGGCGACATGCGCGGTAAATCTGCCAGTTGCAACTCGACGCCATAACGCTGTGCCAACGGGGCAAGTTGTTGCGCGGCATCATAGAACAGAGATGAGATGGTGACGGGTTCGAGCTCGGGTACCACAAGATGCTGCACGAGACGCGCGTTGAGTGCATACGATTCGGTGAGCAACATGGCAGACTCAGCGACATCATGCACGAGCGCCCACTGTTGCAACTGAGCCGCTTTATCGGCACTTGGCGCCAACTCGGCGATACGCGTCAAACGCAAAAAAGTCTGGCTCAATTGCTCGGCAAGGCTTAAAAACAGGCGTTCCTGCTGATTAGTCAACGTTGTCTGTGCGTGTTGTTTCAACTTATCATATACCCTCTCGCCGCACCCACACCTACCGCATCCTGTTTGTAACACTGGCTGCTTCAATACGTAGTCAGTATACCTGATTATTAGCGCGCGAAGCTAGCGTTTGGCAAGATTTTATCGTTGAAATCATTAAGGTAGGTATTAGCCTCGGTCCAAATTTTGAGTGTTTTGTCGCGGATAGGTAGCACAACCATGCTGCCCTGTTTGTTTTGCGTCAACTGGCCGTCAAGTCGAACCCCTGTGACACCTGGTACTTTCGGCAGCACATAGGGTTTTACAGTCAATTTACCTTGTTTTTGCTGGCCAGAGTACTGCAGTAAAACTGCGCTATATTTTTGCTCAACAACCTGCACACGGAGAGCAAAGCTCGATGTTTGAGCGTCGAGGGCTGGCACAACATCTGGGTGAGCATAAAAGTTAACAGGGCTACTGCTATCGCCCGTCACTACGTAAGCGCTCCATGTTTTGGGGTACACTATATTGATTGTGCCAAACGCCTCGGGGCCAACATAGGTTTTGAGTGGGTTTTTTGATTCTTCAGCAAACGCGGCCGCATCATCAAGCTGCACTTTTTTGGTATTTGCTTGTACCGCCACGGCAATCTTTGCGTCAACATTATTTTTGTAATCTTGCCGCCCGGCGAATGCCCACACCGCAAAACCAATCGCCCCAGCCAAGCCTGCTGCAAGCAGTACTATGGACAGTAGCGTCGCCACTGAACCACGTACATCACCGCATAGTCGTTTCATACTGCTAATGGTAACGCATTTGACTCCGTTCACGCAAGCGGTTTGTCATAGACATACAGGTACACGCCATTTTGCTCTTTTCGTATTGACCTTCCAGGTACACGAAAAGCAATACTCGCTAGCTTACCACCGTACCGCTGCATTCGTTCATCGAGTTTGGGCATAAAACTATCAATCAAAAATGTAAACACACCGTCGCTTGGCGGCCACGTTTTCGCCCAGTAGTTGCCCCACACAATCTGCACACGGTCACGGCAACGTCGCGTCCGCCACAGCGCAACCAACACCAGCACCAGATTGAGCTCTATGCCAACAGCTCGGTAGCCCCGCGACGCGGCTTCAAGCAGCACACGCCCGTCACCGCAGCCGAGCTCGAGCAACGTCTGGCCTTCTGTAAGATTAAGTAGCTCAAATGCCGTTGCGACTTGTGGACGCATTGTCGGCAAGTACGGTGCGCCAAAAAAAACAATTGCGCCAAAAAGAATCGTCACGACACACAACATCAATATAAGAGCTGTCACAAGCCTACTCGCCCGCCACCCGTCGACGCACCGTAACCTCAGCGGTCTTTAAGTACTCCTCGAGCTCTGCTACAAGCTTCTTGCCCACATCATGTAGCTTGATAGCCTCATCCAACGAGATATCGTCGCTTTGCAGCTGTGCCAATACTGTTTCAAGCTCAGCAGTTTTTGCTGCATAGTCGAAACTTGCCTCGGTTGATTTTGCCATGGTTTACGCTCCTTTACGTTTGACTGATTTAACCTGTGCAGCTACTGTGCCATCGACGAATTCAATCTCAATGCCCTCATCGGTATGCGCCTCGGCTGCCCGGCGCATAATGCCACCCGCGCTCCTGACTAACGCATAACCCTGTTCAAGCGGTCGGCGTGGGTCGAGCGCCGTCAGTAGCCGCTGTAATGAGCTGGTCTGCTCGCGTGCGGCAGCATAGATACGCTCCAGACGATGACCCAGCTGCTGGTGCACCACCGCCAAATGCTGGCGCTTTTGTACAATAAATGTACTCAGTGCGGTGTCAAATGCACGCTCTTTTGCCCCAAGATGACGCTGTTCTTCAACCCTGTCGGGTAGGAGCGATTCGGCGGCATTGCTCGGAGTGCTAGCCCTGACATCCGCTGCTAATTCGGCAAGCGCTACGTCCACCTCATGGCCGATAGCCACAAGTGTTGGTACACGGCTAGCCGCAACTGCCCGAACGACTCGCTCATCGCTAAAGGCAGCCAAGTCCTCAGCACTGCCGCCGCCGCGAATAAGCACAACAACCTCTGGTAGATCTGACATCGCATTGGCGGTAGTAAGGGCCATAACAATTTGCTCGGGGGCAGCATCGCCCTGTACCTGTACTTCAAAATGGTCAATCATGAGACCACCCCACCGAGCACGTGCAATCTTGATAAAATCGGCGTAGGCGGCAGACTGTCCAGATGCCACGAGTGCGATATGTCGTGGCACAGCTGGCAATACTCGCTTGCGAGCCAGGTCGAACAACCCCTCAGCCTCGAGCTTGGCACGAAGCAAATCTGCCTGCCGGCGTAGTGTGCCCTCCCCGACAGGTGTTACCGTCTGCACGTTGAACGTAAAGTTATAGAGCGGGTGCAAACGTGGCGCACCAGTGACGCGCACCATCATACCATCTTCGAGTGGCCCGCTCAACGCATACACCGTCGTGAAACAGCGCACCGTTGCGACCGCGTCCTTGAGGTCGAAGTTGACCCATTTGCCCTTACTCACCCGAAAACTACTCACCTCACCCTCGACAGCAACAAACGGATAGGCTACCTCTAGTGTCTGGTTTACGAAGGCCACAAACTCACTGACTTGGAGCACCAACTGGCTATTCATCGTGGCGGCACTTTCACCCGCTCCCAGTTGGCTGCGGCGTGTTACTAAAACCATGTAAGGTACGGTGGTAAAAGAAATAGCCGGGTGGCATCTGTATAAGCGTGTTGAGCACCCGGTACATAATCGTGACCGAAAGGCTAATGCCGGCCGGCACGCCCATCATGGTCAGGGTCACGGTCATCAGCACTTCGTAGACACCGATACCGCCCGGCAGCACACTGATAAAACCGGCAAAGTTAGCCACGGCATAGGCCAAAATGACCGCGCCAATGTTGACCCACTCACCAAAGGCAAGGTAGACCACATAGATTGACATAACTTCCCACGCGTTAGCCATAAACGCCCACAAAAACGGCTGACGGAGCTGTTTCCAGTTTGATTGCAGTAGAATGTAGTTGTCGTGCAAGTCCTCAAACAGCCGTCGCACCCTGGCTATGTTGATTGTTTCGGGGTTTTTTCGCCTGATAAAATGAATAGCTTTATTGAGCAGCTTAGTCATGTAGGTGAAAAAGCCTGCAATACGCTTTTTACTACCAACGATAAAAACAAAGCCCGCCGTTCCTATCACTAACATCGTGGTCAGTGAAGCCGCGAGCAAAAGGATAACGCTGTTCATTTGCCCCTCTATGGCTAGGGCGAACACGCCGAGAACAATCAACAGCTCAAACGAAAGTATAACCAGAACAAGTTTGAGCAAATGCACTGCACTTGCTTTGGCCGCACTGAGTTTTTCGCCCTTCATGCGCAAGCTAAAATAGGATATGCCTGTGACGCCCGCACTCGGAAAGACTTGGTTGACAAAATTCATCTCGAGACTGCCGCGGTACATATCTTTGTACTGCACGGTGTTGCCGACAGTACGAAAGAGCCCACGGTACAGCCGTGCCTGCGCATCATAATTGAGCGCCTGTATGGGGACCATAAGAACGAGCAGCCAGACATTGACCTTCAGCAGATTGTGCACTGTCAGTGCTAATTGGTCACGAATGCCAATCGCTAGCCCTACCAATGCTACTAACGTCACGACGTTGAGTACCATCTTCCAATTGCGCCGAATGAAACTTTGCTTCGTCATCTGCTAGTATTATACATATGATACAAAGCATTGTGATACTTGGCCGGCAACCGGCGATTGGCATGGCGGAGCTTGAAAGTTTATATGGCGCTAGTGCCGTACGACAGGCTGGGTCACACGCCGCCGGTGTCGACCTACCAGTCAGCGACATAGATTTTAACCGTTTGGGCGGCAGCACGCGTCTCGCGAGCGTCATTGGCGAAGTCTCGAGCACCGACTGGCGGATGATTGAAAAAGCCCTTATCGGCCTTGCCCGCTCACCAGTCCTAATGCTCCCCAGCTCTGGTAAGCTCCACCTTGGTTTGTCTGCCATCGGCTTTAGCATCTCGCCCGCCAAGCTCGGCGCAACCGGCCTCACGCTTAAAAAAGTCATCCGTAGCCGCTACGACGGTTCGGTCCGCCTCGCGCCCAACACCACAGCCGAGCTCAGTACTGCGCAAGTTTTTCACAACCATCTAACAGGCGAAAACGGCTGCGAGCTACTTATCATCGCCCAAGGCAATACGACCGTCATCGCCCGCACCGTAGCCGTCCAAGACATTGACAGTTACACGCTGCGTGACCGTGGTCGCCCCAGGCGCGATGCCCGCGTCGGCATGCTCCCGCCCAAACTCGCTCAAATCATCATCAATCTCGCCGTCGGTGGGATTGGTTCGAGCCTCGCGACTCGAGCCTCGCGACTCGACAAAACCATCCTCGACCCATTCTGCGGCACCGGCGTCATCTTGCAAGAAGCCCTCCTTATGGGCTATGCCGTGTGCGGCACTGACCTCGAACCCCGCATGATTACATATTCCCGCGCAAATCTTGATTGGCTCCGTGAAGAATTTCCGCGGCTCGAGTCGCGAGTCTCGAGCCTCGACGCCGGCGATGCCACCAGTCACCAATGGGAGCCTGTACCCGACTTCGTAGCCTGTGAGACATACCTCGGTCGCCCTTTTACAGACCGCCCCACCCCCGACGTCCTCGCTCAGACAATTACCGATGTTAACCTCATTATTAAAAAGTTTTTACGAAACGTTCACAGCCAGCTCAAACCCGGCTCGCGCCTGTGCGTTGCCGTCCCCGCCTGGTTTGTTGGGCAGGATGTCAAGCACCTCCCTGTCATCGGTACACTTGGCGAGCTCGGCTTCAAGCGCGTTGTTTTTGAACACGCCCTAAACCAAGACCTCATTTACCACCGCGAAGACCAAATTGTTGGCCGTGAACTCCTTGTATTACAATCTACTTGAGTAAATCTTATTGCTGTTGACTTCAGAGGTCAGAACAGATACAATGTCATGGACTATTTTATCAAATCTAGGAGAACATATGTCACACGTTAAAGCAGGTGGTACAAGCAAAAATACCCGAGATAGCCCAGGCCAGCGCCTTGGCGTTAAGCTCTTTGGCGGCCAAGCAGTCAAAACCGGTCAAGTTATTGTCCGCCAAGTCGGGCAGAACAAGCGTGCTGGCGACGGCACCATGATAAGCCGCAACTTCACTATTCACGCAGCCCGCGACGGCATCGTCAAAATGACCAGCCGCAAAGTCCGCACCTTCAGTGGCCGCTCAGTCAGACGAACAGAAGTAACTGTAGAATAGTTCCCAACGACGCTTCGCTCGCGTCTACAGTAAGGCCAAGACTTTGGCCTTCTGCACCGCACCGAAGTCACCGTCGAATAAATTTATACTTCAATTGCCTTTCGCAGCATCTCTGTGAGTTTTGGTATAAGCCCATATACTTCAGGCGCTCGTCTGGCATGTCTGTTACGGTTTCGTTCACGAGCGTAAGCTTTTTGTTCAGGCGTACGAAAATCCCAATGCGGCGCCAAAGGTGGCCCAACATAATCGTTTGCAGGATCGACCACAATCGCATCACTCCCATCAGGATTATTCCCCATATTCATTGCAGCTTCGTGCCCACCGAGATCTTGGTGCTCATTAATCAATACGTACGTTGGCGTATCGATATAATTTTGCTTTTTCAGTTCTCCCGCAAGCCACCCCGCGGCTAAACCCATATGACGACACACTCCCTTGCGCTCTTTCATAAATACAGACAGATTGGCCTTTCGCGTCCTCGCCGGTTGAGTTTTAAGCCATTCACTGTATTTTTCAGTCCAGTTTAAGTCATATTTCATATTGGCACGAATAGTGTCATTTATCGCATTAAGAACCTGCAACCTTGTTGGTGGCTGACCATCTTTACTACCCTGTTGGATGCGCATAATCGCTTCATTGAGGTACTTGTCGTATTCCTTTCTAACTTCAGGGCTTCTGCTGGGGTCGACAACTATTGCCTCGGAGCCAGAATAGCGAGTTCTAATGTCAATCGTATGCAAAGAGTCGCCGCCAATCTCGGTTTTGCTCGTTATAAATTTTCTACCGCCAAAAAGTTCACCGTCTTTTAGTAAACCATCAATCAACGCCGCATCACGCGCAAACACAGTATAGCCAGCACTATACTTGTCATTCTTATCGCATAGTTCACCGGGTGCTACCGCATATTTACCTGCGGCAATTTTTGAACCATTTTGTGATGACTCATCAACGAGAACCATGTCACCCCGCACGGCGATTGTTAGATGCTTAAGAGAGATAAAACTTGAATATTGCCCTTCGGGCCACAAGTCACGCGCCACGACCACTTGCTCATCTTGCTCGGCATGGTCACTTCTGCCAATAATCAAACTTTTATTTTCGGGTAGGTTAACTGGTGCCAATGTCGTAAGCATAGGCCTACCCGTCAGGTAGCTCATCTGAAGACCCCGTAATGAGAAGACTGGTTTCGCGGTGTCTGAAGCAATCGACTTTATGATTACAAAATGGTCAAACGCACTCTTGCTGTCCCGCGGAATTGCCAAGCGTGCAATAACGCTATTATGCATCCCCCCGCTCACCGTAGGCTGTCCAAAATTTTCTAGCGAGCACAACCGAACGGCTGGATCGATAGCAACCTGATCATCATAAAACACAGCAAATTCGCGAGGGTCAGGCTGTCCAGGCATAGCTTCGTGTGAACGCGGTAGCAATACGGGAGATGGTAGTTTTGTCATTACCTAAGTTTTCCTAATTGGCAAGGTCAACCGTTCCCATTTAAGGTTAGTTCGACCAGAAGAAGTAGTGTTTACGCTCGTTGCCCTGGAGGGAAATACTTTTCTTGTTTAGCCAGATCAGGGTTACTATCTATTTGCGCCTGTGTTGGAGGTAGCCAGTAGTCAACACGATGAGACGTCTGTGCTGGGACGTCCGATCCTCTTGATGGACGGACTGCGGCGTCCTCAACCGTAAACCCTGGGTCAGGTGCGTTTGGATCAAGAAGATGGGCATATGGGTTTTCTGCAAAAGCAGCCCTAGCGGCCGCTTGGCCTGCTAAATCAACGACGTTTTGGCTTGGGATTGATGGGTTGTGTATAGATTCTGACATAATGATCCTTATTCGTTAGGTTGTTTGTTGATAGGCTAACTAACTTTCATATTAGCATAAGTTGTTTGTAATGTCAATGAGATTGTTAGGTAATGCTATATTCGGGCAATATGAAAACAGCTCCCGAAAGA
>CAYZFT010000047.1:0-8409 GCA_964477925.1 uncultured Candidatus Saccharibacteria bacterium | reverse complement strand
TCGGTGTTTGGCTGGAACTGGTTTTGGGCCAAGGTGCTTGGCGATATTGTCGGGCGAACTGTTAATTATGTCGTACAACGGTACTGGGCTTTTAACGACACGGCCAAGGGTGAGGCAAAGCATGTGAGGCGTTATACTGTTATTACCATCGTCAGTATCGTGCTTGACTACGTCATAGTTGGTGGCTTGAAGCTACTCAATATCAGCCCGTATATTGGCCAGCTCGTCTCGGCTGGTTTCTTTACCGTCTGGAATTATCTCTGGTACAAGCGCTGGGTTTTCCCCGAAAACCCCACAAAGCGCCCTTTATAGGTCCGTCCTCACAAATTTACAACACACCGCGGTATGCTATATTGGAAATATGAACGAAAACCAAACAGACATGCAGGAAAATGGTGTTGTGCGTCCAACCAAAAAACAAAAAGAGTTACTCGAGTATATCGGCCTGTTTATTGCTGAGCATGGCTATAGCCCGAGCTACCGCGAGATTATGCGCGGGCTCCAGTATACGTCGGTTGCGACGGTAGCGTTACACGTTAAGAGCCTCATAGCACGGGGGCATTTACGCAAGCGCGAACATAGTGCACGTTCGCTCGAAGTTGTGACGCCAATCGGCGAAAGTCTAATTGCTCCGCTCCGCACGAATGAAGTGAAAGTTGCAGAAGAGAAATGGCTCGTGCAAAAAGTCGAAAACTTGCTTGCCGAGGCCGAAGCCGAGGCGCTACCAACGGCCGTCCAATGTGATGACATCGCCGTACTGTTGGCCGCACTTAGGGTGCTCGGTCTCGACGGTGCCGCCCAGAGCTTCTTGCCCCGTCATGCCGCGCTGCGTGCCCAGATTAAGAGTTAGCGAGTCGTCAGTGCTGCAACTTGCAAATAGCATAAACGTGATACCATATAGTGGGGGTTAGTGTAATAACAGCAGCAGGGCTATGTATCGCCTAGGTAAACAAACAGACAAGCATCGTCGTGGCCGCCACGTTACAATTGCGGTCTTTATAATTTTAATTTTTGCCGCTGCCGTTTACGGGCTTATGCACCTGCGAGTTGCGCCACAACAAGATATTCGAAACGCAACACCCGTGAGCAAGGGTTATACAACTAGTTCTAATGCCAAAGTGACCATCGACAAACCGCTCTTTCGGCTCGAGCTCCCAACTGGTTGGAAGGAGATATCAACCGATAAAGCTTCATCAACGGGGCCTAGATATTCATTTCGCAGTACAAGTGAAATGTCCCAGATGCTTGATATGTACATCGACAATCCCCCCGTGAACATGGCGGTTAATCGAGCAATTGTGGTAAGCGCACAAGGGGATGGTCTTGCCCATGATAATGTGTCCGAAAATTGCACGACTTTCACCGACAGCTCAGTCGCAAACCCCCGAACCGGTACCGCGCCAGCCAAATGGCAAACCACAAATTTCATTTGCGATACGGGCAATTTCGCTCGAGCAGTTGTCGGTACTATGTCGACTGATGGGATGAACCAAGTTACTGTCGCGGGGCCAACGGTTGGCTCTCATAAACTCTTTATCATCTACACCGACAACAATATCAGCCCCAATTACAGCACACTCTATGACATCCTTGGCAGCTTGCATTTTAAGTAACCGCCTTGCCGTGTTTTTTACCATATCTAGTGCCACGATGCGTGTGATACACTCTATATACGTTTCTCAAAGCTTAACAATAACAAGCTGGAATCTCGTGCAAATCGAGAACTGTGCCGCAACGGTAAATGTGCTAGGTTAGACCTAGCACAAAGTCCGATACAGCTATAAAAGTCTTCCGAGCAGAAGCAAACTCAGGCGTTTTACACGTTTTTGAGCCCTCTTTGCTTTTTTGGAAGCGAAGAGGTTTTTTGATGTCAACGCAAGTGGGGGAAAGATTGTCAGGGTTGCATGACTCATCGCATTTAGACTGGGCTGATGCCATGCCTGCGATGATTATTGCCGTGCCCGAACTATCTTCTGAGTCACTCGTACAGATTCAGGCGGAAAATCTCTTCAAAAAAGCTGGCAAGATTGCTTTATCTGGCGTAATGAATCAAGAGAAGCCATCCGAAAAACCTCGCTATCAAAACATCCATGAGGCAATTTTGGGGGCGGCCCGTGGTGAGCGAGAGGCTATCAAGATGCTAACCTCGAATGTAGCTAAAGACCTGTTTGAGCGCATCGCAAAAGCCGGCTTTGTAATTGAGTCGAGGGCTACGATAGATGAGAATGGGACAATTGTTCAACATGGGCAGACCGATGAGCAGATTCAGCTGAATACATTAGTTTATCTTGGGAAAAACAAAGCAATGCTCCCAAGGTACATGGCCGAAACCAGAAATAAATTCCGAACTAAACACGCAATTTTGAACGGACAGCTACAAGATTACTGGCTTGTTGTGATTTCTCGATGTGAGGACGGTAAGAGCGACAAAGAACTCGACGAGGATGGATTCTTCTCCGTAACAAAATCTACGTCGGTGCAAGCAACTACGCAAGAAGGCAATGAAGCCATCATACAGAGCGCATTCGTTGCTGGCGTTAAGGACGATAATTCTGCAAGGCACGATTATGAATCGGTAAAGAAATTCGGTGAGCTAGCGGGGGTCCCGCTTGATGGAAGTGCCGCCCAGACCATAGACACACCCATGCTTATTCATAAAAGCTTGATGCCAAACGGCATTGTAGACGTCGTGGAGTGGCTTGACAATGGGTCTGGCGGGTTATTTTTTGGCCAGGACGTACCAAGACAGGATTATGCAGAGTTTCGTTTAGAGTGTAAAAAGCGCGAAGAAGAAATGCGGCCGACCGTCGATAACATCGTTCGCAAGATTATATCGTTAGCACACACCGTTCACACGCCCGTTGAGGCATCGCAACTACTTGGCAAAGTTGTTGGGGCGCACATGGCCAAAGCGGCCGTAAAAGACGAGCGTATTGACCCACGAGTTTTCGGCACAGAATCTGCGCATTATATTAGCTACGCAAGGGTACAACTGGCAGCCGGTAATTATGAGCAGGCTCAGCGAGCAACTGAGTTGGCCGTTGCAAAAGAAAAGTCGAGTTCTTGCCCGGGCGGCGCCAAGCGGAACCAAGGTGTGGGGGGAGGAATCCCTGATTTGCTGGCCGAAAACAGTGGGGAGATGCTAAACGAATCTGAATCCGAAACAATAGACGATTGTGATTTTACGTCAAAAGAATGCCCAATGTGCAAGAAAAAAGACGTGAAAACCGTGGTTCGCGGTGGCGTATTTTATGGCGCCTGTGGCTGTGACAGTAAACACGGTAAGCGAGTCGAAACAACTGAGTCGACACCGAAAGAGGGTAAGACGTCGGTACGCTCGGTCGATTTACTAATAAGTTTAATAAGAGAGAGTATGGCGTCAAAGCCAAAATCGGGTAAAAAACCGGAGTACTCTTTAGCGGCATAGCCCCAATTGCAATGACTCGAGTTACAATTAAAGTATGCCAACCGATTTTGATCCGTACCAAGAGCTTGTGAGAGAGAAAACGCCAGAGCTGTTTTGCGAGGTGTGCGGGCACTACCCCATCGAGCCGGTGCACGGGCATTTTGCCTGCCCATCGTGCAAAAACATCACCAAATGTTGTGAAGGTATGCCACTTGAAAACTAAACGTATCGGCATATATGCAGGCACGTTTGACCCGGTGCATGCGGGGCATGTGACGTTTGCGTTACAGGCAGTTGAGTCCGCAAGGCTCGACAAGGTCTATTTCATGCCCGAGCGTGAGCCACGTCGCAAGGTTGGTGCAGAGCATTATGGCCACCGTTACGCCATGCTGAAGCGGGCTGTTCGACCCCACGCGCATCTTGATGTGCTTGATAGCACCGATAAACACTTTAGTGTGATGCGCACTCTGCCGCGTCTACAGCAGCGCTTTCCAGCCGATGAGCTCGTACTACTTATGGGCTCGGATGTTGCGCAGTATTTGCCGCAGTGGCAGCATATTGGCCAACTCGTGCGGGGTGTTTCGTTTTGTGTTGGGTTACGTGCCGATGTTGAGCGGGCTGAAATCGAAAAGGTCTTTGCTTGTCTTGGCGTACCGGCCGAGCAGCTGATTATGGTCGAAAGTTTTGCCGCAGATGTGTCCTCATCGGGCGTTCGCGAGGCACTGCGTGCACGGCGCACGGTACGGGGGCTGCTCACGAGTGTGTATAAGTACGCGCAAAAAGAGTGGTTGTATCTGTAGAACACCGTACGAACATTGCTAAATATACTACATCTGACCATTGACCGGAGCATAAGCGGTGTCGTATAGTAAGAGTACTTGAAAGTCGCACTGCGAGCGGCCGAAGAGACAAAAACCATTCAAAATACAATAAATAGTAAAAACATTAAAAATAGAAAGGTGTGATGCTCGTGTTATCTCGCGCTGCGGGGTGACAAAGGTGTCCCATGTGAGGGTGGTAGTATGCCAATTCCTATCAAAGTAGTACGTAGCGCAAACGCAATCGTAGACGTCAAAGTCTGTCGGCCGAGCTGGCAGCAATTTATACACTACTAAAGTAAGTGCCCGCGGTTAGCCACGGGCACTTCCCAAAGTTGTTTTTGTGTTTAACTTATCCTTTTTCTGCTTTAGCCAGAGCCTTGTCGAGAACTGCGCTAAATTTGTCAACACTAGGTCCTGTCTTGTCGTCGCTGAGCTCTGTCAAAGCAACCTGTTCTCCATTGACAAAAAAGGTCGGGGTAGCCTTATCGGCGCCGGTTTTGTCAAATTCGGCAATATCGGCATTGATGGTGGCATTGACCGCTTCACTCTTGAAGTCGGTCTTGAACTTGGTGATGTCTAAACTGAGCTGCCGGGCATAGTTCTCGAAGTTAGGGCTTGGGTCTGTTGCTGCTCTCCAGACCTCCCAATTGGACTGTAGGTAGAGTAGGTCATGCATCTCCCAGAACTTTCCCTGCAAACTAGCAGCTTGTGCGGCGCGCGCGGCACCAATCGCGTTGGGGTGTAGTGATGACAGGGGGAGGTTGCGGAACTGGAACTTTACCCGGTCGGCGTATTTTTCGCGCACCAGTTTGGTAGTTGGTGCATAACCAGCGCAGGCGGGACATTGGAAATCACCATATTCTACTAAGGTGACCTTGCTATCGAGTTTGCCAGTAACATGGTCTGAAGGGGTGCCTGTTGTTGCGCTGTTACTGCGTGAATTCATAAACAATATGCCACCAAAAACAGCGACAATTACACCTAAAATTACCAAAAATCGTTTGTCCATACGCGTTTGTCTCCCTCCACGTTAATTCGGTACGACTATTGTACCATCATGAGCGTCAATTCGGCAGACTATAAACGGGCAACTTGGGGTGGGCTAACATGCTACTATTAGACTATGTATTTCTTTATTTTTGGTATCATCTGTGGGCTTTTGGCTACCACGTCTGCGGTACTCTATAAAACGTATGGCCACGCGCCTGCTAAAGAGCTGAAGCGTCGAGCACGCAAGGGCGATGAGGTTGCGGCAATTTTGTACAGGTCTGTTGCCTATGGGCTTAACACGCAAATTATCTTGGCGTTGTTTGGGCTGGTTAACTTGTATTTTGCCTTTGTGCTCCTCGAAAAAGCCCTCGGTGTATGGCTGACCGTGCCAACACTGCTCGTCTTGGGTGTTTTTGGCCTGTATTTCGTGCGGTCAAAAGGTGGAGCGCACCCAGCGAGTACCTGGCTAGCAGTAAAAGCCTCACCACTACTGGCCTGGCTTGCCGAGCGGTTGCACCCGCTACTGGACGCACTAGCGCGCGCAATCAAACGGCTGCTGCCAGTGCGAATCCACACCGGCCTATATGAAAAAGAAGACCTCGTGAGGCTGCTCGAGCAGCAGCGTACGCAGCCCGATAGCCGTATCGTTCCAGGCGAAATCGACCTACTTGCCCACGCGCTGAGCTTTGGTGACAAAACAGTGGCCGATGCTATGGTGCCAAAGCGCGTCGTCGTAGATGTTGACGCCGCCGATAGCGTAGGGCCGGTGCTGATGGGTGAGCTGCACAAGAGCGGGCACAGCCGTTTTCCTGTCTATGAGCGCCAACACGACAATATTATCGGAGTTTTATACCTGCACGATCTCATTACCGCTAAGCACACTGGTACGGTACGAGAAATTATGCGCCCCAAAGTTATGTATGTGCACGAGAACTTCACGCTTTACCAGACGCTGCAGGCTTTCGTCAAAACCAAGCAGCACATGTTCATTGTCGTCAATGAGTTTGAGGAGTGCGTCGGCATCATAACTATCGAGGACGTGCTCGAGCGAGTGATTGGCAAGCTTATCGTCGATGAGTTCGACAAGTACGACGACCTGCGTGCTGTCGCTGCGGCTGCTGCCCGTAAAGAGCATGACAACGTCGAGAAAAAGGGCAGTGACGCCGCAAGTCACACAGATACTTCAGATGTACCATCGCCGCACAATTCCTCTGAGAACACAGAGGTGGTACAATAATGGCGATGAAACGATTCTCTACAGATATAAATCCACGGGTCGGCAGCTAGGACGTCCGAGCCTTATGCTGTGCCACCGACCCGCCCATCGTCGACAACAACCATAGCAGGAGAGATTATATGAGAATAGTAGCCGAAAAAACCGTCGAACAGGTTGGCCAACAGATAGTACTGAAAGGCTGGGTTGGCTCGCGCCGTGACCACGGTGGCCTGATTTTTATTGACCTTCGCGACCACACGGGCATTGTCCAGCTGGTCGTTAGCCCCGAAGCCGCCGAGGCTTTCAAACTTGCCGAGGAAGTTCGTGACGAATTCGTCATCGCCGCCACCGGTACGGTCCGCGAACGCGATGAAAACTTGTGCAACCCACACCTACCAACTGGCACGATTGAGGTAAAAGTGGAGTCAATCACCATCTTGAACCGTTCTGAAACATTACCGATACAACCATTTGCTGAGGCGCAGGCCAATGAAGAGTTGCGGCTCAAATACCGTTACCTAGATTTGCGTCGACCAAAGATGCAGACGATGCTGAGCAAGCGCGCCGAGATGTACAAGCGCATCCGCCACTTTATGGAAGACAATGAGTTCACCGAGGTAGCAACGCCGATTTTGGCCAATAGCAGCCCCGAAGGTGCACGTGACTTCTTGATCCCCTCGCGTGTGCACGAAGGCAAATTCTATGCCTTGCCGCAAGCCCCGCAGCAGTTCAAGCAGCTGCTCATGGTTGGCGGGGTATCCCGCTACTACCAGCTCGCAGCCTGTTTCCGCGATGAAGACCCGCGCGCCGACCGCCTCTACGGCGAGTTTTATCAGCTTGATCTTGAGATGTCATTCGTAGAGAACGGCGAGGAAGTGCGCACCGTGATGGACCCACTCATTACCTCACTTGTAACTGACTTTGCTGGCAAAAAACTGCACACAGAAGACATCCCGCGGCTTTCGTATACTGAAGCCATGGAGAGGTATGGTTCTGACAAACCTGATTTACGTTTTGCCATGGAGCTTGTTGAGCTGAGTGACGTTTTTGTCGAGTCGGGCTTTGGTGTCTTCAAAAATTCCATTACTGGCGGTGGAGCAGTCAAGGCTATTTGCGTGAAGGGCGGGGCGGCCTTAAGCCGCTCGCAAATTGATGCATTTACCGAGATTGCCAAGAGTGAAGGCGCTGGTGGGTTGGCCTACCTGACGTATCGCGATAATGAAGTGCAATCACCCATTGCCAAGTTCATGAGCGAGGCCGAGCTTACGACTGTGCGCGAGCGAACTGGTGCGGTGGATGGCGATGCAGTGTTCTTTGGGGCAGATACGCGCGCCAAGGTCAACAAAGTCCTTGGACGGCTGCGCAACGAATTTGCCAATCACTTTGAGCTAAAAGACCCAAACACTGTGGCGCTTGCCTGGATTGTAGACTTCCCATTTTACGAGCTTGACGAAAAGACGAATAAGATTGACTTTGGTCACAACCCATTCAGTATGCCTAAGGGCGGTTTAGCAGCGCTACAAGCCGAAGACAAACTGGGTGTTATCGCCGACCAGTACGACATGGTTGCGAATGGCTACGAGGTCTGCTCGGGTGGCATCCGTAATCACAACCCCGAAGTGCTCTATAAGGTCTTTAGCGTGCTCGGCTATGACGAGGCCTATGTCGAGGCTAAGTTCGGCGCTATGCTGAGCGCCTTCAAGTTTGGCGCACCACCACACGGTGGCTGTGCGTTTGGTCTTGACCGACTCTTTATGGTGCTGATGAGCGAAGATAACATCCGTGAAATCGTCGCATTCCCCAAAAACGGTAGTGGCGTCGACCTCATGATGAGCAGCCCAAGCCCCATCGAAAACGCCCAACTCGCCGAGCTCCACATCAGGAATATCTAGGCGGTGACTGCTACCCCGCCAAAGCCACAAAATAGATTTGGCAGTGGCGTAGTGGCGCTCATCATTTTGGCTGCCATTTACGGG
>CAYZFT010000046.1:0-8427 GCA_964477925.1 uncultured Candidatus Saccharibacteria bacterium | reverse complement strand
GGTCCAGGTGTACGCATTTTGGAACATGGCGAGCCACGGCGAGTCGGCGGGCCAATCGGCGGGGTGCCACGAGAGTTGGCGAGTTTGGAAGGCGCGTTCGGGGTGTGGCATCATGATGGTGGCGCGGCCGTCGGGCGTGGTGAGTGCGGTGATACCCTGCGGTGATCCGTTGGGGTTTGTGGGATAGGCTTCGGTTGTCTCGTGGCGGTTGTCGACGTATTGGGCGGTGACAAGCTGGTCTTTCAGGGCGGCGGCTTGCTGTGCGACGTTCTCGAACTTGGCGAAACCTTCGCCGTGGGCGACGGGGATTGGCAAAATCGAACCCTCGAGCCCCTTAAAGAAGATGGACGGCGAAGGGTTGATGCGAACGAGCGGCAGACGAGCCTCGAACTGCTCAGAGGTGTTGCGCATGAATTTGGGCCAGTTGGTAGCGCCCGGGATGAGCTCTTTGAGGCCCGAAAGCATTTGGCAGCCATTGCATACTCCGAGGCTAAAAGTATCGGGTCGGGCAAAAAAGTCGCTAAATTTTTGACGCAAGCTAGGGTCAAGCAAGATGGTTTTGGCCCATCCACCCCCTGCTCCCAGCACATCACCGTACGAGAAACCGCCGCACGCAACCAAGCCGGCGAATTCGTCGAGCGTGGTCTGTCCTGTTATGAGGTCGTTCAGGTGTACGTCTATCGCCGCGAAACCGGCGCGGTCAAAGGCAGCGGCCATTTCTATCTGCCCGTTGACGCCTTGCTCGCGGAAAATAGCAACCCTTGGTTTACTCCCCCCACTCTTAACTCTTAACTCTTGACTCTTAACTCTTGAGATTATTGGGCTTAACCCCGGATCTGCATCATCAGCAATCGCAGCATACTCTTGTGCGGCGCAGGTCGGGTTGTCGCGCAGCTTTTGTACGTGGTAACTCGTGTCGCTCCACCAGCCTTCGAGCTCGGCGCGGGTGTTTTGATAGATTACGTCATCGGACTCTCTAAAGATTAGGGTTTGCGTTTTTGTAGGTGCACCAAGCGTATAGACATTGCCACCAAGCGCATCAGAAACCGCCTGGGATATGGCTTTTTCATCTGTTGAGCGTACTTGCACGACGACACCGAGCTCTTCGTTAAAAAGCCGTTCGAGGTTACTGCCGGGCAGGCCTGCAAGGTCGACCTCGAGCCCGCAGCGACTGGCAAATGCCATTTCTGCCAATGTCGTTAGGAGCCCGCCATCTGAGCGGTCGTGATAGGCGAGGATTTTGTCCTGCCCCTTCAAATCAGTCAAAACGGCAAAGAATTTCTTGAGTACCACTGCGTCTGCGTCGGGTGTTTCGTCGCCGGTTTGGTTATAGACTTGGGCGAGCGCCGAGCCGCCGAGTCGTACTTTGCCACCTGACAAATCGATGAAAAGTAACCTCGATTCGACTGTCGTGTTAAGCTGAGGGGTCAAAGTTCTAGTAACATCTTTTACGGGCGAAAACCCGGTGATGACGAGCGACAACGGCGAGACAACGCTCTTCTGAGCGCCATCTTCTTGCCAGACGGTACGCATGCTGAGTGAGTCTTTGCCAACCGGGATTGTCAGCCCGAGTGCTGGGCAGAATGTTTCGCCGACAGCGTGGACGGTGTCGTAGAGGTTTTGGTCTTCGTGGCCGTAGCCCGCGGCCGCCATCCAGTTGGCCGAAAGCTTAATATCTGACAATTTGCTGACGTCGGAGGCGAGCATGTTGGTGATGGTTTCGGCGATGCTCATGCGGGCTGAGGCTGGCGCGTCGATAACGGCGATTGGCGTGCGTTCACCCATGGTCATAGCCTCACCCCTGTTGGTGTCGAAAGATGCGGCGGTTACGGCAACGTCACTGACGGGGACTTGCCACGGACCGACCATTTGGTCGCGCGTAACAAGGCCGGTAATGCTCCTATCGCCAATGGTAATGAGAAACTTTTTGCTGCCGACGGCCGGCAGATGGAGCACGCGTTTTACCGCATCGTTTACGGTAGCCTTGGCGAAATCGAGTGGTCTGCCGGGCAATTCTGCTCGGTCAAATGAACGTGTCATCTTTGGCGGCTTGCCAAAGAGTGTTGCCATCGGCAGGTTGACGACGTCGCTACCCAGTAATGCGTCGTGTACGATGAGTTGCTCCTCGGCTGTGGCGACACCGACGATAGCATATGGGCAGCGTTCTCGTTTGCATATAGCTTCAAAACGAGCGATGTTGGCTTTGTTGACACCGAGCACATAGCGCTCTTGGGCTTCGTTGCACCAAATTTCGAGTGGCGACAGGCCAGGCTCGGCGCTCGGTATATCGCGTAGCTGGAAGACCGCCCCAACGCCTGAGTCGTGTACGAGCTCGGGTAGCGCATTGCTGTAGCCACCTGCCCCGATATCGTGGATTGAAACAATGGGGTTATTCTCGCCGTGGGCCCAGCACGTGTCGATAACTTCTTGGCAGCGGCGTTCCATTTCGGCATTGCCGCGCTGGACAGAGGCAAAATCGAGGTCGGCGGCACTTGTACCAGTTTGCATGCTCGAAGCCGCTCCGCCACCAAGGCCGATGAGCATGGCTGGCCCGCCCAGTACAATAATGCGGTCGTCGGGCTTAATTGTGTTTTTTTGCACGTGCATGTCGCGGATGTTGCCGAGCCCACCGGCAATCATGATGGGTTTGTGGTAGCCATAGACTTCGTCGCCGACGGTTTGCTCGTAGGTGCGGAAATAGCCGGCCAGGTTGGGGCGGCCAAACTCGTTAGCGAAGGCGGCTCCGCCGAGTGGCGCATCAATCATGATGCCGAGTGGCGAGGTGATGCGGTCTGGCTTGCCATAGGGCTTTTCCCACGGCTGCGGCGCATCTGGTAGGTTTAGGTTCGACACACTAAAACCGGCTAGTCCCATTTTGGGCTTGGCACCGCGCCCGGTGGCCCCTTCGTCGCGGATTTCACCGCCCGTGCCGGTGGCGGCGCCCGGGAATGGTGCGATGGCGGTCGGGTGGTTATGCGTCTCGACTTTTATGACCGTGTGAATTGGCTCTTGGTGATAACCGTACTCATGTGTCGTTGGGTCAGGGAAAAACCGGCCAGCAGTTGGCCCGGCCAACACAGCAGCGTTGTCTGAGTATGCCGATAGTACATCTTCACCACCCTGCTCATAGGTGTTTTTAATCATTTTGAACAAACTTTTTGGCTGCTTTTCGCCGTTGATTACCCAATCGGCGTTGAAGATTTTGTGGCGGCAATGTTCGCTGTTGACGGCGCCAAACATCATAAGTTCGGCGTCAGTTGGGTTGCGACCCATCTCTGTATATGCATCGACCAAATACTCAATTTCATCTGGACTTAGTGCCAAACCCTGTTCGTAATTTGCTTTTTCAAGCGCCTTTTTTCCACCCTTAAGTATGTTTACGATGATGAGAGTTTTCGTAGTAGGCTCGTTGAACAATGCCCCTGCCACATCCAGCGAATTATGAACCGATTCGGTCATACGGTCGTGCAATAGCGGCGCAACCTCAGCACGTTTTGCAGAATCTATATAATACGCCATACCACGTTCAATACGCTTGATGTGTGTCAACCCAGCGTTATGTGCGATATCGGTCGCCTTGGATGACCACGGCGAAATAGTGCCGGTACGCGGTGTCACCAGATACATCTCACCCTCTCGACTGCCAGTGTACGGTGTGCCGTAAGTAAGGAGTTTATCGAGCTCGCTCGTGTCGTGAGCTGAAAGTTTTTTATCGTTGTTTACGAAATGTATGTACTCTGCAGTGATGGTCGAGATGGTTGAATCGATTGCACGCAACTCTTTTAGCAAACGCTTCGCACGAAAATCTGATAACGCATGGATACCTTTGTATGTAATCATTTGTACTCCAGCCACCCTTCTTTATTATGGTTTGCCCCCGTACTTTTTATGCGTATTCCTGGTTCGGCTTCAATACTGCCAACTATTTGTGCTGTAATTCCGTGTGCTTTTGCGACAGCGATGACATCATCAGGATTCGGGCTCACGATGAGCATCCCTTGCCCCATATTCCAAGTGCGGTATGCCTCAAAGTCAGTGACATTGCCAATTTCTTGGCAGTGTTTCATCAACGCGCATGGCTCAAATGGATTATCAATTGTCGCGCCGTGCTTGCTTGCGCGTAGCAACCTACCAAGTTTTTCTGGTATGCCTCCGCCGCTGATATGTGCGGCGCCATGAATTACTGCCTTTGGTTTACGATTTAGGTTATAGCCTCCAAACATATCTACAACTGCAGCGCTGTAAATACGTGATGGCTGCAGAGCTATATCAATAAGCCTTTGCCCATCGAAAATCTGTTCTTCCCATTGTTCGCCGTACTTTTCGCGCAGCACTTTACGTATAAGTGAAATGCCATTACAGCGTAAGCCCTCTTCGCGCAGCCCAACAATCGCATCCCCTGGCTGAACCTCGTAGCCAGTTATAAGGCGCGATTCATGTGCAAACCAGGTGACATCCGCGCTCCAATCAACACTGAAATGTTCCATCCGACCCTTGCGGTCATTTAGTTGAGCTAACTCACCGTTTATAACAGCCACGTTTGCTTCTTTGGCTGCGGCTACAAGCCCTCTTGCGAGCTCTTCAATATAATGCAATCGACTATCATCCTGCCCGAGCGTGTTCATGTCGAGCACGTTTTTCAGTAATACCGGTTCACCACCTTTGATGACAGCGTCATCACATACCATAGCAATCAAGTCATAGGCCAATGTATCGAACTTGTTGGCACGTTCAGCAAAGTCAGCTTTTGTAGCAACACCGTCAGAGCCACCGTACATGACGGTGCCTTTTGGTAAATTATCGACCTTCACTACTCTTAGGCCTGCGAAATCATCAAACGGCATAGTAACTTCACCCAAGGCACCTTCGCGGTTTTTCCAAGTTAGTTTTGCTGCCTCGTACAGTATCCGGGCAGCCTTCGCTTCCACATCCACATCGACACCAGCTCCAGCGTACGTGTTTTGTTTCTTGGGCATTACTTATCCTCCTGTAGGTAGTTTTGACGGCCTTGGGTTTGCAGTTTGGTGTCGGCGGCGATAACGGCGTCGTGTTGGGTCTGGCGGAAGGCAGCGTAGCGGGCGGCGAGCTCGGGGTCGCTCAATGCCAGGATTTCGACGGCAAGGAGTGCCGCATTGCGTGAACCGTTTTCGGGGAGTGTGGCGAGCGGTACGCCTGGTGGCATCTTGATGCTCGACCACAGCGCTTCGTGGTCATGATTGTCGCGTTTGACAGGTACGGCGATGACGGGCAGCGGTGTGTGCGAGGCGGTCATGCCCGGTAGGTGTGCGGAACCGCCTGCGCCGGCGATGATAACTTTTAGCCCGCGTTCTGCGGCATTAGTAGCATACTCAGCCATAACGTCTGGTGTGCGGTGTGCAGAAATAATCCGTACTTCATACGGAACCTCGAAAGCAATCAGCGTGTCGACGGCTGTCTGCATAACATCGAGGTCGCTCTCTGACCCCATAATAACCCCTACTACAATGCCACTCATGATAGTCCCTCCATTACGTCGATTAATTCTGGTACGCTATGAATCATGGCGGCAGGTTGTGCCGCAATCAAACGATGTTCGGAGTTGTTACCCCCAGTAATCGAGATAGCACGCAAGCCGAGGCTATGGCCGATACGGATTTCCTCTACAGTGTCACCTGCGATAATTGTTTCTGACGGAGCGATGTCGTTCTCCTCGAGGTAACTTTCGAGACGGTGCTGTTTGCTCGTATGGTGCATTTCCTCGGTCCCCCCGTTCGCGAGTACCGCATCGAACAGGTCTGTCAGCTTCAACCGCGACAACTGCAAATATATACCTTCGACGGTATGATTGCTCAATATTACACATGAAATGCCCTTTTTCCGTAATGTTTCAAGTGTTTTTTTAGTTCCAGGACGGGTGCGTGCGTGGGCGGCGAGAGGCTCATAAATCGGATGAAACTTTGCGGCAATCTCTGCCGACTTTGCGTCGAATGTTTCGCGGCTGATGCCAAGATTTTCGTAAAAACGGTGCAGTGGTGCATCGTACATTTCGCGGTACCGCTCAAGACTAAGTGGTGGAATCCCTAAGACTTTGACCTCGCTGGCGTTGACCGCTTCGAGCACAATCTTGGTGTCATCAAAAAGTGTGCCATTCCAATCGAATACGACGAGTTTTATCATGCTGAGATATCCTGAAGTGTCATCCTGAGCGAAGCCGAAGGATCTTCCTTATGGTTTTTAAAAAATCTTAGAAGATGCTTCGCTGTGCTCAGCATGACAGCGGCAAAAAATCTCTTAACTCTAATTCGCGTCATATGCTAAAGAGCCCTTCGGCTTTGTGTGCGTTGTGGCGGGCTTCGGCGATGGTCGGGGCGGTCGCGGTGATGTGTCCCATTTTGCGGTCGATTTTGGTCGGGCTTTTGCCGTATAAGTGTAAGCTTACGCCAGGGATTGCCAGTACATCGCGAGCACCTTTGATTTCTGTTGGCCCGTTGCGCTTACCCAAGATGTTGACCATCACGGCAGCTGGTACGACCATGTCGACACTGCCGAGCGGCAAGCCGGCGATGGCGCGGATATGCTGCTCGAACTGTGAGGTGCGAGTGGCTTCAGTGGTGTAATGACCGCTGTTGTGCACTCGGGGCGCGATTTCATTGATGAGAATATTCCCATCTTTCGTCAGGAACATTTCGATGCCGAAGGTACCTGCACCATCTAGGAGCTCCGCGACAGATTTTGCTACCGCTGCGGCCTTTTCATGTATTTTTGCATTGACTGGCGCTGGCGTGAGGGTTTCGACACAGATGTTGCGCTCATGGATTGTCTGGGTTATGGGGTAGACGGCGACGTCGCCGCTAGTGCTCCGGGCGACCATGGTGGCAAGCTCGAGCTCAAAATTGACAAGCACTTCGGCATAGAGTGCGCGGCCGTCAAACGCGGTGAGCGCTTTGTCTACATCGGCGGCTGAGCGGACAACCATATTGCCGCGACCGTCATAGGCACCATGTCGGGTTTTTATAATCATACTGCCACCATAACTCTCAAGGGCTTTGAGCGCCGACGCTCGGTCAGAAATCTCGCAAAATTGTGCTACGGGTACGCCCGCTTTGGCGAGGAATTGCTTCTGCGCAAACTTGTCTTGTATGAGGCGGATAGTGCTCGGTGCAGGGTTGATGTGTGCACCGCTAGCCGCTAACTCTTCGAGTACTTTGGTGTCGAGGTGTTCTATTTCGACGGTTATGTAGTCGGCTTTTTGCGCCAATGCTTTCAGGGCATCGGTATCGTACAGGTCAGCGACGATTTGCTCGGCACCAACTTGCGCGGCTGGGCAGTTTGCACCTGGATCTACCACGACAACGCGGAAGCCAAGTGGCAACGCGGCGAGGGTGAGCATACGCCCTAACTGGCCGCCGCCCACAATACCAATGGTCTGCTGCTCACCTTCCATATGTACTTATCATACCGTATCGGAGAGAAACGCGCCACGATTTCATGGGATACAGAAAAACACTGAACTACTCATCACAACAAAAGTCATACCGCATTTATGTCTAATCTGGTGCCGTACAATTTAGTTAAGGTATACTGGAACAAAGATGACAGAAAAGACTTTATACTTTGGCTACGGGGTAACCCGTGAACCACAAATGATAGCCGCTATTTTAGGTAAATCTGAAACAGAGCTTATTGGTATTCCTGCGACGCTCGAGGGCTACAATCTTGTTATTCAGAGGCTTGATCAAGTTCCGGATGCTATAAACCACAACGCTCCCATACCGATATCGCCAAGGACGATACTTAAAGGATCTTGGGGCAATGATTATGTCAGCTATGAGATACGGCAAGGCCCAGAGGGAAACGTTTCGGGTATGGTTTGGGAATTAACGCCGGACGAGCGTGAGAGGATTAAAGATTGGGAGCTTAATGTGTTTGGTTGGCATGAAGAGTGTAAGGGTCGCGCTTTTGACGCTGAAGGTAATGCAATCATTGTAATAACCGAAAGAATCGGATCGGGCCAGGCGTATGACCATGAAGTTGACGGAATGAATTACGAAACATGGCTTGATGCACCTGAAAAATTTATCGTAGTAGCAGAGAAAGCCAGACGAGAATATGACGAAAGGCTGTATGGCCCTGAAGGAAATATATCTACAAAAGAATTCAAAAACGTTTAGTCAACGAACGGTCCGAGTATATAACAAATACAAGTTCATAAGTTGTTCAAGAGTAGAGAACAGGTCCTCTTCTGTAAGACAGAGCCATTTGTAGCAAGCACAGAACCGTTGAAGTTAATCCCATCACAAAGACTCCTGACCTGTCGATGCAAGCTTGCTACGTGGGCGAAGCTTATTAATATGATTAATCATAAGTTGCATAAAATAAGCAAAACTATATCGCATGCTACTATAGAGCTATGAAACAAATTCTTGAGGGGACAGATTTTACATTACC
>CAYZFT010000045.1:4036-8597 GCA_964477925.1 uncultured Candidatus Saccharibacteria bacterium | reverse complement strand
ATTATGTTCGGCGGCCTCTTCACGCTGCTCTATAGCATCATCCGAAGCGTCATGTCACAAGACAGTAAGTACATTTTCGTAGTTATCACCATCGGCCTTGTCACCGTACTTTACCTCGGGTACCACAAGTTTATTCGTCATCAAGCAACAGAAGAGCCCCAACCACCCAAGCCTGCTACAGCGGCGCAATAATTTCGACACAAGCATAGACATTCTCAGGATTAATTCAGGCTATTGGCGTACTATAGTGGTATGAAATTACTTATCGTTGAAGACGAACGCAAAATCGCCCGGGCGCTTAAGCTGGGTTTTGAGCAAGAACGCATGACGGCCGAGATTATTGACAATGGACAGTCTGGGCTAGCGGCTGCTTTGGCCGAAGAATATGACATAATCATCCTCGACCGAATGTTACCTGGTGGGCTTGACGGTCTCGACATCTGCGCTAAACTGCGTGAGCAGGGGGTAAAGACGCCGGTGTTGTTACTGACGGCCAAAGGGCAAATTCGAGACCGCGTGGCCGGGCTCAACGCCGGAGCAGATGATTACCTTGTCAAACCCTTTAGCTTCGAGGAGTTGCTTGCCCGCGTTCGCGCGCTCATGCGCCGACCAAGCATGACGACCGACACCACGCTCAAAGTCGCCGACCTCAGCCTTGACCCCGTCGCCAAAATCGTCGAGCGCAGTGGCCGACCGATTGAACTCAGTGCAACCGAGTATGCCTTGCTCGAGTACCTTATGCGCAACGAGGGTCGTGTGCTTAGCAAAACGACCATTATCAACCATGTCTGGGATTTTGACGCCGACGTTTTGCCCAACACCGTCGAAGCATACATCGGCTACCTGCGCACCAAACTCGACCGCGCGTTCCCCGACTTGCCGCCACTTATCCAAACTGTGCGTGGTTTTGGGTACAAAATAGCCGGTAGCGCAAAGGTGCCCACGCGATGATAAAACTATTCGATTCGGCAACCATGCGCCTGACACTATGGTACATGCTCATCTTGGCACTACTGAGCCTGCTTTTTAGCACCATCGTTTTTCAAATAGCATCACATGAGCTGCACCGGCCCGTTGGCCCACGTCATGAGAGCTTAGTGATAGGTACGACGCCCGACGAAACTATTATCGATGAGTTTGAGCAGATTCGTCAGGCACGAGAAAGCGAAGCAACCAACAGATTGATTGGTAATCTCGTTTTGTTCAATTTCGTCACTATCGCTGCTGGTGGGTTTGCAAGTTACTTACTCGCAAAACGTACACTTCACCCAATTGAGCAAGCCCTCGATGCACAAACCCGCTTCAGTAGCGATGTTGCCCACGAACTACGCACACCACTCGCCGTCATGCAATCCGAGATTGAGATTGGCCTTCGCGCGCCCAAAGCATCACTGGCTCAGCACACCGAGCTACTCGAAAGCAACCTCGACGAAGTCCACCGCTTACGCGCCCTGACTGACCGATTGCTCATATTGGCAAACGAAAAAGAACTACCGCTCAGCCCAACGAAGCTCGACGACGTCGCGACGGAAGCCATTAACCGCGTTATCAACTTAGCGCAGTCACGCAAAATCGGCATCGAGAGTACTGTGGGCAAAGAAACGGCCCTGGCCAATTTTGACACCCTGACCGACGCCGTTGTTGTGCTGCTCGACAATGCTATCAAATACAGCCCAGCGAAATCTGCCGTTGCCATAAGCGCCGAAACGCAGGGCAAGCACGTTCTGCTACATGTCGCCGACAACGGCCCCGGCATCGCAGAAGCCGACCTCCCTCATGTCTTTGACCGCTTTTACCGCGCCGACATCTCGCGCAGCAAGCAAAACGTCGATGGTCACGGTCTTGGCCTCTCCATCGCCAAGCGCATTGTCGAGTCACACCACGGCAAAATATCCGTCACCAGCGCCGAAGGCACGGGCACAACCTTCACTATTCGGCTACAAGCAGTGTAGCTGCTTAAAACCATAATAGATATTGGATTATGGATTATGGGATACGGCTCAGTAGCTGCCGCATGTCTGCGACACACATTCGGAGTCGGGATGGCACTCTGGAACCATCCTGGCTGAGATGTTGTTGTCTGTTACAACTTTAGGACACATGCGTAGTCTGAGCGATTAGCGAAGCTTAGTGTGTGGCCGTTGTAACATGCAACAACAGCTCACCAAGATGATGGAAGCGTGCCGAGTTTTTTGCCCACCTTTTTGTCGACACAAAAAGGTGGCCGCCTGTGGTGCGGGAACCACATAAATAAGACTAGTGATTTTCAGTGACTGGATACCCGATCTGGTCGGGTATGACGGGCTGCAGTGACCAATTGATTCCTTAGGACTGGGTCCCGCGTTCGCGGGGATGATGAGTATATCGCACTGCGAATAGCTGGCTAGAGGCTGAAAGGTTTGGCGAGTGAGAGGGTAGGGACGGCCTCGGCAATGCGGATGAGCTCATTGTATTTAGCGACGCGGTCGGTGCGGCTAAGGCTACCGGTCTTAATCTGGCCACAACCGAGGCCGACAGCCAGGTGTGCGATGGTTACATCCTCAGTCTCGCCACTGCGGTGGCTCATCACGGTGTTCCAACCAGCCTTTTGTGCCATTTGCACGGCCTCAATCGTCTCAGTCAGTGAACCAATCTGGTTTGGTTTGATCAAAATTGCATTGGCAGCCTTTTCGCTGATACCACTCTCAAGCAGCTTCGTGTTAGTTACGAGCAAGTCGTCACCAACCAGCTGCACGCGGTCGCCGATCTTCTCGGTCAGCAGCTTCCAGCCATCCCAGTCACCCTCGGCCAAACCATCTTCTATAGACACAATCGGGAATTCTTCTGCGAGCGATACAAGCCAGTCAACCATCTCGGCACTTGTCAGGCTGCGACCTTCGCATTTCAATTCGTACGTACCGTCAGCATAGAATTCACTTGCAGCAGCATCAAGTGCGAATACGATATCAGTGCCGAGCGTGTAGCCAGCATTTTTGACCGCTTCGCTAATGAGCTCGAGTGGTTCGCGGTTGCCATTTTTGACACGAGGCGCAAAGCCGCCTTCGTCGCCAACGGTCGTAGGATAATCTTTGCTTTTCAACACCTTCGCAAGGTTATGGAAAACTTCCGACCCCATCTGTACTGCCTGTTCAATAGTCTTGGCGCCCTTGCAGATAATCATGAACTCTTGGATGTCGGTCGCAAATGCGGCATGCGCACCACCATTCATGATGTTCATCATAGGCAGTGGGATGCTCTGAGCGGTCGTGCCAGTCAGCTCGGCGATGTATTGGTGCAAGGGTTGCTTTTTGGCGATAGCAACTGCCTTTGCGGCGGCTAGGCTTACACTCAAGATAGCATTTGCGCCCAGTTTTGCTTTGTTTTCAGTGCCGTCGAGTGCGAACATAGCAGCATCGAGTGCTTGTTGATTACTTGCGTCCATGCCAATCAGAGCGGGAGCTATAACATCCCTGACATTTGCTACTGCCTGCGTGACAGCCTTGCCACCGTATGCTTTGTCACCATCGCGCAGCTCAAGTGCCTCACCCGAGCCAGTGCTCGCACCACTTGGTACGGCCGCACGACCCATTACACCGTCTTCAAGATACACATCTGCTTCAACAGTAGGATTGCCACGGCTGTCGATAATTTGCCGTGCCACGATTTTGGTAATGTTATAGCCCATACATCCTCCTTTGTTTACATGAGAAAAGCGGCTAACTTCACGCGCCGCAATGCAGTAAGTATACCACTTTTGCTATACTATCTGTAAGCAAAGTGACGTAAAAAAACGAGGAGCAAACATGCCTGTAAAAAAACCAGTGGTACTGATTATCTGTGACGGATGGGGTGAAGTGACCGAGACACACGGTAATGCCATAGCGCTTGCAAAGACACCTCGCCTTGATGCCCTCCGCGCCAAGTGGCCACACACAACAGTGCAAGCCAGCGGCGAAGAAGTCGGTTTGCCTGCGGGGCAGATAGGCAATAGTGAGGTCGGCCACCTGACAATCGGCTCTGGCCGCATCGTGAGACAGCCACTCAGCCGCCAGATATACGAAATCAGTTCCGGAATTTTTGATCAAAATGCCGTGCTACTAGAAGCGATTAGGTCAGCTAAAAAGAATGGTAAGGCGCTCCACATCATGGGCCTACTATCACCTGGCGGGGTACACAGCCATAGCGATGCCGCCACGGCGCTCGTCAAACTGGCCGCATCTCATGGGCTTACCGAAATCTATATACATGCTTACACCGATGGTCGAGACGTCCCACCGACCAGCGCACTTGGGTATGTCGAATCATTTGAAAAAGAGCTTGCCGTAATTGGCGCGGGACGCATTGTATCTATTGCAGGCCGCTACTATGCGATGGACCGCGACAACCGCTGGGAGCGCATCGAGCAGGCTTACGACATGCTAACCGCGCCGTCATTTACGAGTGCAGAAAGCGCCCTCGGCTACATTCAGTCATCATACGATGCGGGTATAAACGACGAATTCATCAAACCTTCGCGCATCGGCAAAGATGTGAAGATTGAAGACGACGATTCAGTTATATTTTTCAACTTCCGCCCCGACCG
>CAYZFT010000045.1:1373-3936 GCA_964477925.1 uncultured Candidatus Saccharibacteria bacterium | reverse complement strand
AACTTCGCAAACGCCGACATGGTTGGCCACACAGGGAAACTCGAGGCAGCCATCCGCGCTATTGAAACACTCGACTATTGCATCGCCGACGTTATCGACGCGGCTATTGCCGCCGGTGGCGTAGCACTCATGACGGCCGACCACGGCAATGCCGAAACCGAAATCGACCCTGTGAACGGCGAGCCAGTTACTGCACATACGACCAGCCCTGTTCCAGCCCTCATTTGTGGCATTAATGACATTACACTGCGAAGTGGCGGCGGACTACAAGATATCGCTCCGACAATTCTCGAGATTATGCAGCTCGACAAACCAGCGCTCATGACAGGAACTTCATTGATTTTGAATCAATGACTTGCCATCAGAACCCCTATAGCTGCTCGTATAACGTGTAATTTTTGCCACCCAATTCAAAAGCCACTGGCTGTCTCTAATTACCATTGTTAAGGATTGATAGGAGAATTGACGGAACATGACAAGTATGCGAGATACGCTACATTCTACACGCTCCGATTACATGTGATTGATTATTTCCTATATTATGTTATTATTATTTATCATGAGTGAGTTTTCTGAAAACCAGGCTCTGATACCAGGAAAAGATGCAGGGCTACCGTTACTTTCACACCCAATAGGTGATTTTTTGCCGTGGCTCCATATACGCGGTGACGGAAGATATAGAGTGCATTTTACTTCTGGCGAATCACCTGAAAATTTGTCGGTTAGTCATAATCCGACCATTGGGTATGAAACCAAAGAAGAAGAAACAAAGCTTCTGGGCTTTTATGTACCGGTGGAACTTTCGGGTAACCAATTAGGAATATCGTTAATCCGTTGGCTCATCTCGGCAACACACGGCACAAGTAAGCCTACCACTCACTCGGGTTTTGTTCACAAACCTCTCGTTGCATTGATGCTTCAGAGGGAAGGCTGGGTGCCTAATCACACTAACGCACTTGCCGAAATATTACCTGCTACAGTAAAAAATAGTGCCAGTTCAGGTCGAACGCCTGAGATTAGATGGTTGCTCAACACCGCCTTACGACGGCACATAATAACAAAAACAATCCCTGAGTACCCCTTCTACGATCTGCAAGGAGAAAAGCGATCGCTCGCACTCCGTGATCCGCTAGACGCAACGCATCCAACCGTATACTTACACACTCCGTACACTAATCCGACACCCTAAAAAGTTCGTGTTCTTTGCAATAAGAGGGCTAGCGGATTACCTATTTCAAATATTTAATCGTGGCTCATTTTGCATTACACCAGCAGCCACACATATGTCACGATGAAAAGTGATGGTCAGAGTTTATAGTCGAGTTCATCACACTTCTTAAATCAGTTTTTGCTTGCGTACTAGGACAAATGCGGGCAGACCGACCATAATCGGGAGCCAGTAAGTTGCAAGGCGGAAGGTAAGTGCCGCGGCGAGCGCTAGCGTCGATGTTGCGCCGTACGCCATTAGACCTGCAATTAACCCAGCCTCAACGCCACCAAGCCCACCGGGTGTTGGTGTCGCCGTGCCGACAAGCACGCCCGCGCTATAGACAAAAAAGAGCGTCATCGGGTCGATTGTTATGCCGACAGCATATGCCGCTAGCCCAAACATACTGACATTCACAATTGTAATCCCGGTGGATGCGAGAGCCGCAAGTAACGGCTTACGCGGGAAGCGTTTATAGACCGCAAAATGCCCGCCAAGTTCGCGTGCAAAGCGCCCGATGCGCACTCTGACAGCTGGCATCAGATACAGCACGAGCGCCACACCAAACGCAACACCCGCCAAAACCGCCCAGTTAATAGGTAGCTCGACAATAAGCCGCTGCAGTGACGAGTGCCAAAACAACCCAAACACAGCAAGCATGATAAGGTGCGTGATGATACCGAGTGCATTGTTGGTGCCAATGACCGCAGTCAAGCCCGCCGCCGAATGCCCGCGCCGGTGCAGAAACAGCCCATGAACGCCCATACTACCCACGCCGGACGGGACGAGACGGTTAACGCCCGCTGCCGCTAGCTCAACGAGTAGCAGCTCGCGGTACCGCACATGTTTTAAGACGAGATAAAAATAGGCCAGTGCGGCGAGTGCCATCGTCCCAAAAAACAAGGTTGCAAGTAGCCCAAGTGTCCAACCAGGCACCGTCTGCACCACAGCCAAGCTCGCACGCAATTGGTCACGTTTGACCCACGCCGCCGCCGCGAGCGCCATCACGACACCGACGGTCACGGCCAAAGACAGCCAGTTTTGTGTTTTTTTGGTGTGTTTGAAAACCATGAGCATATTGTACACCGTCAGCAGCCATAAGCTTACAGCCTGGCAAATCTGACCCACCGACGCTTTTCATAGTCATAATACATGTCATGCTGAACTCGTTTCAGTATCCCGTTGGACGCAGACAAGATCCTGAAATAAATTCAGGATGACAAGTGGGAGTGTGCAGCTAAAAATTCGACTAGCGTAGGTAAGGTATACTATATGTACCATTAAATGGAGGGCACCTATGTCATTTACACTTCCCGGGTTAGACTACGACTACGATGCATTTGGCAAATACATCTC
>CAYZFT010000045.1:0-1273 GCA_964477925.1 uncultured Candidatus Saccharibacteria bacterium | reverse complement strand
CACCAACTGTCATATTGTTTTCTCGTCAGGCAAAAGGGTGGGCACGTACTACCAAACTTCGAACTAGACGAGACAGAAGACGGCGCAGAACTTGTGATTACGCAAACAATCGACGATGCAATTAAGCTCTTCGGCAGCAGCGTGCCAGCAGACGACGAATGCCGATTTATGTTGCGCCGCGATACCATTTTACTGAACGAAGCAAAACGATTATTAAGCTCGTGATTGGCATGCAACAAAATCACCACTAGAGCTGATGCCGATTTATCATGAGTTACCTTAGCGGCTGGCGCTGTCGGCGTCGCCGACGGGGTTGTCATCCTCTAGATGTGTCCTGACAAGCTCTTTGACTGTATGCAGCCGTTCATTCGACCATTTGAGACGCCGCGCAATACCATCGACTAGTTCGGCACCGACAATGTCGTGCTCGGCGTATATGTTGCGACCGGTTCGCTCAAGCCTGGTAAATGGCTTGCCGATGTCATGCAACAGTGCGGCCCAACGCACCTCAGGTGTGTTTGGCGAGAGTTTAACGGTTGATACGCTGTGCTCCCACAGGCTATGCGTGTGCCACGGTGTGTGTTGGTCATAGCCAACCTGCAAGCGCATCTCTGGTAGCAGGTACTTAATGAGGTCAGTTTCGGCTAAAACTTGTAGCCCGAGTTCCGGATAGCGACTCGTCAACAAGCGGTCGAGTTCTTGCATCCAGCGCTCTCGGCTAATGTCGAGTGTCTTGTGGCCATGCTTATGTATCGCTCGCGCCGTCGTTTCCTCAATAGTAAAACCGAGTTGCGCGGCAAAGCGGGCGGCCCGGAGCATCCGCAGTGGGTCTTCATTGAACCGTGCCGCGGGCTGTCCAACTGTCCGTATGATGTGATTTTCTAAATCGGTCCTGCCATTGAATGGGTCAATGTAATGATGGTCACGGAGCGCAATTGCATTAATGGTAAAATCGCGCCGCGATAAATCCTCGGTAATGTCGTCGACAAACTCAACAGTTGGTTTTCTGGTTTTTCCGTATGTTTCTTTGCGAAACGTCGTGACCTCGACGAAATGCTGGCCAACAGTAAACCCAATCGTACCATAGCGTTTGCCAGTTATAAAAGCCTTTTTACCACTTGCGCGGACCTTTTGCTCGATCTCATCGGGCAGCAGTGGGCAGGAAAAGTCATAATCCTTAGGTATATGACCAAGCAGTGCATCTCTGACCGATCCGCCGACCAGATAAACCCTCCCGAGCATAGCCTCAACCTCACACACAATTTCATCCATA
>CAYZFT010000044.1:0-8682 GCA_964477925.1 uncultured Candidatus Saccharibacteria bacterium | reverse complement strand
ATGCGGCGGATGCCGGCTGAGGAGGCTTCTTCTTTGGTGATTTTGAAGTGTTTGCCACCTTCGGCGAGCTGACCAGTGTGGTCGACGTGTGGGCCACCGCAAATTTCGAGGCTGACAATACGGTCATCCGTACCCATTTGGTAGACCTTGACTGTGTCGCTATAGCGTTCGCCAAAAGGCCCAATCGCTCCCATATCGAGTGCTTCTTGCGTCGGATACAGTGTGAATTTCACTGGGTTATCTTCGCTAATCCAGCCGTTTACAAGCTCCTCGGCTTTGGCAATCTCTTCTGGCGTCATCTTGCGGTCAAGGCTAAAATCGAACCGCAGGCGTTCGGCAGTGATGTTGCTGCCGTGCTGGCGGACTGTCTCGCCAAAAATCTGGCGGAGGGCTGACTGCAAAAGGTGCGTCGCTGTGTGGTACTTTTTATGGATTAGCTCCTGGCCCTCGAGCCCACCCTTGAATGTGCCCTTGCTCGCCGTCTGGCTGCGCTCACGCTGCTCTTTCATCTTGGCATCAAACTCTTCGCGCCACGACTCCGAAAGCACAAGGCCTCGCTTAAACGCTTCCTCTACGCTTAGCTCAACTGGGAACCCATAGGTGTCGTACAGGGTAAACAGAATCTCTCCGTGCGTTACCCCTGACTCGATTGTGGGTTGAGCGGCTGTAACACTGCTCTTAGCGACTTCATTTTCTGACTGGATTCCCGCTTCCGCGGGAATGACGAGCGCAAAGAGCTTCTCTAGCTCTTTCAAGCCTTTGCGGAGCGTTTGGCGAAAGGCTTTTTCCTCTTTTACAAGCACAGCTATAATCTGTTCACGCTGCGCTGCAACTTCTGGGAAATCATTCACATAAAGGTCGGCAATGACCGGCACAATTGCCTCAAGGAAGTTTTGTTCGATGCCAAGGTCAAAGCTATAGCGGATGGCGCGGCGAATGAGGCGACGCATAACATAACCCTGCTCTTTGTTGCTCGGCACACAGCCGTCTACAGCCAAGAATGTCGCAGCACGCAAATGGTCGGCGATGACACGCATGCTCTCGGTGTGACTTTCGTACTTCTTGCCACTGAGTGTTTGGAGTTTTTCGATAATCGGCCACATGACACTTATGCGAAACATGTCTGGTGAATCAAGTTTAGCGGCAGCAATTCGCTCGAGACCTGCACCAAAATCTACATTTTGCTTTGGTAGTTTTTCGAAGCCGGTTTCCGTACGAACATATTCCATAAACACACTGTTGCCGATTTCCATAAAACGGCCACAGTCGCAGTTAGGGTGGCAATGCTCGCCAAAACTTTTATTATGTTCTATGAAATCGAATTCGTAAAAGACTTCCGAATCGGGTCCGCCCGGCTCGCCAACTGTCATATTTTCGATGCCGCTGCCTCGCCACCACCAATTTTTCTTACCGTCGTAAAGGAAAATCCTTTGACCTGGTTTCATACCTATGTTGTATCCGTCTTGCTCTGAGCCTATCTCGGCAATCTCGGCTTGTATACCCTTTTTGGCAAAAAGTGTTTTCCATATGTCTGTTGAAGTGTCATCCCGCGGGATGCCAAACTCTTCGTGACCGACAAACGCCGTAACATACAATTTGTTCGGATCGAGCCCGACGTGGTCAACCAAAAACTCCCAAAACCATTGAATCTGCTCTTCTTTGAAGTAATCGCCGAGGCTCCAGTTGCCGAGCATTTCAAAGAACGTGGTGTGTCGATTGTCACCAACCTCTTCTATATCTTGCGTTCGGACACACGTTTGGCTATCGACAAGCCGCAACCCTTTAGAATGTGATTCGCCAAGCAAGTACGGCATAAGCGGTTGCATCCCGGCTGTCGTAAAAAGCGTCGTCGGATCGCCCTGGATAATTAGTGATGCGCGCGGGATTACCGCATGACCACGGTCAGCAAAAAATTTGAGGTACGCAGTACGTATATCTTGTGTATTCATACTAGGTAGTATAACAGATGAGATACTAGCGTAAACCTTCGACGGTCAAACCGCCCCATTCGACAACCGTGAAGCCTTTGCGCTCAACTTTTATCAATTGTTGCGCTGGCAGTGTAATCGGCGTATCCAAACCGTCCATATCGAGAAAGACACGGATAAGCGTCTGTGGTTTTGGTGAAATCGTGAGCGGCGCCAACCTGTTCATCTGCGAAGTGTTAAGCCATGTTAAACGTACATAGTGCTTGTTCGGAATCTTCGGCTCCCAAAAGGTCATGAAATCTTTGGTTTCTTTGGCGTTGAGCCCCTGAGCGGCGAGCTGAGCACGAATAGTCTTCACGACATCAGCACGTTTCACGACAGTGCCACTAACAATGCCCGGGTAGTCACCATACCCCTGCCCCTCCCAAAAAAGTGAGTCGTATGATTTGCCCCGGTACGTCAACTGGCCGTTTGGTCTAGCCCAAACGTTCTTCCAGCCACTCACAGGATATAGCGGGTCAGACACCGTTACATTTGCGCCTACTTTTACTGACACGGCGGTTGGCGCAGTTGGGTAGAGGTAGACAATTGGTTTCGCACACCCCCCAACCGCAGAATACTGCCCGCGGGTATACACCAAAAGCTCTTTTTTATTGTTCGGGATTACGAGGAGCCCGTGGTCGTTGATGTACTGGCTTTTTGGCTGTGCATCTTTATCTCGCATCTGGGCATATTCTTCGTAGGCTTTTTTGTAGAGTGCACCGTCTTTATCCTTTGGCTCGTAGATGATTCTTCCAGTCGGAGTCTTGCCTATGTACACTAGGTCATCGAGCGTTAGCCCGTCACTTCGCGTTACTGATGCCGTGAGCAAGCTGCAGCCGCGTGCGATAGCACCAATATCATCGGTGACAACTTTATTTTGATAGTCTTTGTAGTCGGTGCTAGCCCCGTTGGTAAACGTGTAACCCTTGAGCGATGTACTATTTGGTTCGTACCGCATGCTTATAAACGTCCCTATCGGTGTCTTCGCTTGGTAGCCGATATTAGTAAGTTTCGTGTCGGCAAAATTGCGCTCAAGACGGCTCAGCGCGGATTGGCCAAAGGTTGCTACCGGGAGAGTTTTGAGTGTGCTGTCTGATTCTGTGCTTTGATTGTCGCCGATAGTCATACCGTCGGCCGCCAAGGTGGCGTACTCATCATCGCCGATGGGCAATTTCTCGGGCACATTGAGTGAGTCATAGTGGATTGTGTCGTCGACTGTGACCACTTGGTTGTTAATCTTTTCTTTGACCGAGTTTACTGTCGATACAGTAAGTGCGGCTCGCTTTTGCGGCCGCAGCACGATAGTGACCTTGCCGCTCGGCGACTTCTCAAATAAATTACTTGATTGACCCGGCGTCCCTATCATAGTTGTCACGAGATATATCGTATTGTTAGCACGCGCGCCCACCTCTTGGTATGACAGAGGGTCCTCCGCGGTCGACTCACCACTAATCCAGCCTTGATTTGCAATCTTTTTGGGAGCGGCGAGCCACGTTTCACCTGTGGTCGGGTGCAGGAATTTTTGCATCTGGGTATCGTATGCTTCCGTCTCCGACGGGTAGGCAATCTTTAGATAGTCGTCTTGCGTTTGGTTTGCTGCGTCGGCGGTTGTCGTATCAATCGCCACCTGTTCGGCAGTATCGGTGACAGTTTGTTCTGTCGTCGTCAGTTGCTGGGTTGCATCTGGTCGGGTCAGTTTGTAACTGAGAACCAAGGTTGCTGCAATCAACAATATACCTATGAGCGTAAACAAAAAGGCCCTGTTGGACAGCAGTTTTTTTATGGCGTGTTGGGGTTTCTTTGTTGGGGTTTGGGCTGCGCCAAGTGCTACTGTTGTGGCCTCGGGCGGTTGATGAGCCTGCAAAGCCAGCTCATCACCTGCCTGTGTGACATCGGCTTGCGGGGAAATGGACTCTTCGACGACGTTTTCTTCGAGTGGTTTTTCTGCTACATCTTGCTCCTCTTGGGCTGGAGTATCCTGTAGCGGCGTTGTTACTGGCGGTTGATTTTCGGGTTCGATTGGTTCGGTATTTTGCGGGTCCACAGTATAATCCTTGTGTTTATAGTATAAGCCTTAGTATACAGCCTTTTAACTGGTGAGCGCAGCAGTATAAACAGTTTGTTCAACACTATACAACGATGCCACCGCCAACCACGCGGTTGCCGTCGTACAACACAGCCGACTGACCAGGCGTAATCGCCCTCAGCTCTGTAGAAAGAGCTACTATAACACTTTTTTCGGTGTTTATAGGTCCGTCCTCTAAAAGTTCGCAGTCGACGAGGTCGGCGCGGTAGCGGGTGCGGACCTGATAGGTTTTTCCTAGCTCCGGCGCATCGTTAATCCAGTGCGTCTCGGTGAGGTTGAGCTGTTTGTGCCAGAGGTTAGGGTCTTGTAAGTTAGTGGTAACATACACCTCGTTGGCCGCCATGTCTTTGCCCGTAACGTAGTACGGTAACCCGCCGCCAACGCCCAAGCCCTGACGCTGCCCGATGGTATAAAATATTGCGCCGTCGTGCTCGCCCACGGTCGCACCATTTTGGTCGATGATTGCACCACTCGGCTGGGGGCCAAGCTCATGCAGCAAGAAATCTCTGATACCAACTTTGCCGACAAAGCATATGCCTTGGCTATCTTTTTTGCTGGCTGTTGCAAGGCCTAACCGCTCTGCTTCAGCTCGCACCTCTGCCTTGGTAGCATAATCGCCAATCGGCATCAATGTGTGCTGCAGAGCATCTTCGGTTACGCGGTAAAGGAAGTACGTCTGATCTTTCTCGGCATTCGCTGCAGTATGTAGCTCTGACCTCCGAGTCTCGAGTCTCGAGTCTCGAGTCTCGCTAGCTTCGTCCCTTGTGACTTTGGCGTAGTGCCCAGTCGCAATCATATCGGCACCATCGGCTAGCGCCGTATCGAGAAATAATTTGAATTTGACCTCTTGATTGCACATGATGTCAGGGTTGGGCGTCAGGCCACGTTTGTAGCCATCAAGCATATACTCGACGACTCGCTCGCGGTACTCCGTCTCAAAATCGTACATTTTGAAAGGAATGCCCAACTGCACAGCCACTCGTTTGGCATCTTGGTAATCTTCTCGCCACGGGCACACCATGCCAGGCAGGTCTTGACTCCAGTTTTTCATGTACACACCGGTGACGTCATAGCCGTGCCGCACGAGCAATGCTGCCGTCACCGAGCTATCGACACCACCACTCATACCAACATACACTTTTGTCATTGCACTCTATTGTACAGCACTCGGGACAATGCCGCAGATGACGTTGGGCGTTTATCGTTTATCGTTTGTCGTTACCGTAGCATTTGCCAGTGGTACGGTAGAGCTTCAAATGATATGTGCCATCTAATCAATTTATAATCATTGGTCAACGCCACATGATCAATCATCCATCTAGCGCTGGATTTCGTTTTGGTACAGGCGGGCTTGTTTCTCGAGGCGTCGGTGAATTGCCACTAGCTCAAACTTACGGCCGACCCAGAACGCAGCAATGGCAAATGGTATGAGTAGCAGAACAGGCCACCATATATAAATGTAGCGGGTCGTTCCTGCGCCGCCCGAGTTTTTGCTAGAGGCACTGCCTTGCGTAACTTGGCCGTTGCCTACCCCGACAAGCTGCAAAAACGCTGCAGTACCGGTCGAATCTGTCGCCTTCACGACCACACGGTAAATGCCAGCCTCCTTGTATTTGTGCGAGATATCAAACGGGCCCGCAAACGATAAGCTCTTGAGGTCAACCGCTGAACCATCCCCCCAGTCAATGCTGACGGCATATGGGGCGGAACCGCCGCTCAATATAATCGGCCATGTTAGCGGTGAACCAATATTTGCCCCATTTTTAGCCATGCTGCTCGAGAGACTTATACGCTGGCCAAACGCAGCGAATGTCGTGTCCTGAAAATTAACTGTTACCGTGTTACTGGGCGGCCCCTCTTGGTCAAGGTTGTCATAGACGCGCGCAACAAGTATGTTTTCGCCGCTAAATAAATCCACCGACAAACGATAGCTGCCACGTTCGCATTGAGCTGAACCAATGAAGATATTGTTGCTAAAAAGTTTAACGAGCAGGTCTGTTGTGCATAGTCCACTTACTTCCACCGGTATACTCGTGAACGTCCTGCCCGTTACAGGCGTGCTGATACTAGCGGCCGTCTTTGGCGGCGGGCTCGGAATCGTACCCTGCAGACCAGTTGTCCCCTCTTTGGGGTTCGTGACACCTTGCGCAGCAGCGAACGACACCGACCCAACCAACAAGCCAACCCCTAGGATGAGGCTGTACATGATTCGTTGCAATATTTTTTTTCTCATTACTTGTACGCTTATGCTTACCACTATCATATCATAGGGTATTGCAAAAAGTTAGCTCGCTCTAAACGAATGCTGCGCCGTCCTCATGAAGACAGCGCAGCTTTTGTTAGGGTACACTTCCGGAGTCTTAGCGACGACCAGCTTTGCGTACTACGTTACGGTTGTATTTCTTGATAGCTTTTGGCACGAGGATGATTGCAGCAACAATGGCTGCAATGGCAACTATTACGCCGACAATCAAGCCAACGGGTACAACCCAGAAGCTTGTTTTGGCCGTTAGTAGCTGCCCACTTGTGCCGTAGCCAAAGTTACCCTCAACGGTGTATTTGCCGAAGGCACCGATCTTGTCGAGTTTAGTGTCAAAACGTCGCACACTATCGGGCAATACGTTGCCACGTGGTTCTTCGCTATTGATTTCTGACTCTTGTACGACTTTGCCATCTTTGAGTAAGCGTATTTTGCCAAAAGGCTGCTCGTGTGAGTTGCCGCGGTTTTTAAAGCGTACTACAGAGTATAGGTCTTTGTTAGTCGTAAAGAATGAGCTTCCGCCCACACCCTGAACACCCTTGCGAACATCGAAGCTATCGATAACCATGTCTTCTTTAATGTCGCCAGGTACTTTCACGAGAATGATCGAGCCGACACTCGCAGCTAGCGTTACGTTCTTATCACCTTTCCCATTGTTAGGTGAGAAGCGAACCGCGCCATAATAACCACCACCAGCAGTTTCTTTCGGTACGTTGATGGTGACCTTCACATCCATAGTTTTGCCAGCGTCTATTTGGGTAGATGCAACTGGTGCAACAAACCTTTTTAGACTGTGGCTTGGCGCATACTTGTCTGCATCCAGAATTAGTGCTGGCTGACCTGCCTCACCACTCGGAACAATATCATTTACGATCGCTTCATATTGCGCTGATGCGCCTGTAATGTTTTGAACAGTCAGTGTAATCGTTTTTGATTCGCCAGGATTGATAGTCAGGTCCGATCGGATGGGGGACACTTTGACGCCATTGCCTGCGGTTTGTGCCCCAACTGATGTGACCCCCGCAATACCAAAGATAACAAACCCCGAGGCTAGCGCTGCCAGCGAAAACAAACGTACAATTTTATTCATATTGTTCCTTTTAATTAGCTTATTACTTATGGTAACAAAATTAAGATGTCTTGCATAGCATTATTGTTGTAGCTATTACATCACGTTATTACGGTGTTTAACCACTTCTTTCGATATCGTCATGAGGCCGTTCAAACCATCAAAAGCTTGCCAACGCAACATAGGTTAGTGTCGTAACATATACGCCTGGCGCTTGTTTCTTGTCGACATTGACAATATAACTCGCTGTGTATAAACGGTGATTATCGGGCTGAGAATATGACGCGAGCGGCTCGCCCGATACAAATTTGTAGATGTTTGGTGTGTTATAACCGCCGGTTGGGCTGCCAAGCCCTGAACCTGCCGGCTCTTTACCTGATTGTGGCGTACTGTTCGCGCGAAGGTTTAGCCCAAACTGGCTCTTCCCCATTTTCGACGCGTTAGGCTTATCAAGTGGTGGTATGACATTGATACCAGATGTCAGGGTTGTGCCGATTGCCCGAATCGTGTAGCCAAACTCTGCGTTGGTAGAGATGAGTAGCTTAGTCTCGCCAGTCGCCGTTCGTTCTGATGACAATGTCCCAAAATCGATATAATTACCTGCAGCAGTAGCGCAGTCGTATGGCTGGATAGTCACACCTATACAAAATGATAAGTAGGGGGGCACAGTTGAACGAATGCTTACTCTACTTGGTACAGTAGCAAATGCCAATCCGGCAGCATCATGGTTCGGTCCTGTCGCATCAGTGCTCATAAAAGTCTCCAGCCTAACATAAGCAGTGCCGACAACCGAAGGGTTTCGGACACCAGTGAGTGTATATCGGGCTACTCCGGCGTTACTTGGCGAAGGAACGCGAGTTAAAATAAGCTCGTTGGCAGTTGTGCTTGGGTGCATGCTAAACCCAGGCATACCTGATTGTGCAGTCAGCTGAGCTTGGCTGATGTCAAACCCTGGTACTGGCGTACAAGGCAACCCAGGGAATGGGTCATTAGCACATACCTGCATGCGTATAGACCCTACAGTACCCGCTGAAGACCCGCTGAACCCCACCTCATATTGCACATTGGTTTCATCCGCAAGATCGTTCGACATTTTTACCCAGCGCTGCGAAAACTGCGCCGCTGATGAAATCGAAGAGATGCTCATTGAAACTGTAAACACTACTGCCACTGCAAAAAAACCGAGGGCAATGTGTTTTGACCATTGCCCTCGTGTTTTCATGTAAGTACTCCCGTGCTTAAGTTCTTTAGAACGTGCCCACCCCTACCAAGAGGAAGTTCTGTGTGTAGATACCTG
>CAYZFT010000043.1:0-9535 GCA_964477925.1 uncultured Candidatus Saccharibacteria bacterium | reverse complement strand
CTGAAACCGAGCTATATCAACACGATTATCGATATTCATGCTAAACCGGCACTAATAAAAAACAAGGACGACGCTCATGTCGGTCTTGAGGCTCTGGTCGCGCAAAAGTTTGCTCCTTACGTCGGAAAAACTGTCGATGAAATCAGCCAGATACTCGATTATCATAAGCAAAGCAAAAATCACAAAGGTTTTGGCAAAGCACTTGTCATGCGTATGCTCGGGACTACCAAGAAAACCATCCCCGAATTTGAGAAAGCAGCAATTGAAGCAAAGCTTATCACGTTGAACCGGAGTGGCACCCCAACAGAGGATATGCCGTTCCCAACTTTTAACTACATGACAATCGGAGACGAGGAGTGGGTAGATTCAAGTTTCTTCGCAAAGTTAGAGAAAAAATTCTTGTTTATAATTTTCCAAGTCGGTCCTGATAAAAAAGTACGATTACAAAAAACCATGTTTTGGAATATGTCTTACGCAGACCGGATGGAAGCCATGAGAGTCTGGGCCGTCACCAAGCAACGAATCTCCAACCACCAAGCCGAGGACCTGCCCAAGATATCTGATGGCAACGTAGCTCACGTCCGTCCGCACGGAGCAAATAACACCACAGCCCTCTTCCCCACTCCAGAGGGGAAACTACTCCCCAAAAAAGGCTTTTGGCTCAATAAGCGATATATAGCCGAACAAATTGCTCACAAATCTACATAACCTATCACAGAATAAGCCCCGTCCCGCTAACGAGCAGACTCAAAAATCATCGGTTTCTGAGCGGGGGAGTTATTTTGCCGGGAGGTTTTAGGCATACTGTCAGCGCTCAAAGACAAAAAGGCTAGCAACCCCAGCTCGACATAAAAACCTGAGTACCATCTTACTCGTCGCCAGAAGCGTTGCGCTAGCAGCGCCTTTAGGGGCGACCGAGCTCTTTATTCGGATTAATTCCGAATAAAGATTGGGGCGGTGAGAGCCGCCAGTGGCGGTTCTTAAAGGAAACACCAACCTGAAAGCTATGCTTTCATGGTAGAAGTTCCCAAGGTCGCGGAACGTGGCGAGCCTGCCCCTCCTGAGGTCGACTGTTATGTCGAGCTCAGGTTAGTATGCCTACCCTACCCCTGGAAAAACTGCTGTCAGGCATGGTAGAATTAGTAGAAGAATTAGAATTTGTAACTAAGAGGCAGATTATTCGCACAGTAGTGAATAAGATTGTTGCCACGAAGAAAGAAGCGAACATATGGGGTTACTTGCCAGTATTGGATGCCAGAAAGATTGTTTTAGATGTTAAGTATAGGCATTGTCGGGCTGCCGAACGTCGGAAAATCGACTTTGTTTAATGCGCTGACCGATAGCAACATCCTCGCAGCCAATTACCCCTTTGCGACCATCGAACCCAATACGGGCATCGTACCGGTACCAGATGAGCGGCTAACAAAATTATCAGAGATGTACGGCGGCGCACCAATCAAGCCCGCCACGGTCACCTTCGTTGATATCGCCGGGCTGGTCGCCGGCGCCAGCAAGGGCGAAGGTCTCGGCAATCAGTTCCTCGGTCATATTCGCAGCTGCAATGCAATCATCCAAGTGGTTCGCGCCTTTAGCGACAGCAATGTCCTCCACGTCGACGAGCAGCACAATCCCAAACAAGATATCGATGTCATTAACACCGAGCTCGTCCTTGCCGACCTGCAAACCGTGCAAAACCGTCTGCCCCGCGCGCAAAAAGACGCCAAAGCTAACCCCAAAGTCAAACCTCAGCTCGATTTTTTAATGGAGGTCGAGGCAACTTTGGATGCTGGGGTACCACTCTGGGCAGCGTTAAGAGACAAGAGTGACGAGCTAAGAGATTGGCTCCATAAAGAGCTACAACTTATAACACTTAAGCCTGTCATATACCTGTTCAATCTCGATGAAAATTCTCTGGACGATGACGATACGAAAAAAGCACTCGCCAATCTTGTTGCGCCCGCCCCATCCCTCTTCGTGAGTGCTAAACTCGAGAGTGAACTCCGAGAGCTTGATGCCGCCGATGCGGCGGAGTTGCTCGAGAGCTACGGTCAGTCAGAGTCTGGCCTTGTGCAATTAGTTCACACAGCATATGACCTCCTTGGTCTGCAAAGCTACCTAACGGCTGGCGACAAAGAAGTCCGCGCCTGGACCATTAGCCAAGGCGCTACCGCTCCTCAGGCAGCTGGCGTCATCCATGGCGACTTTGAGCGTGGTTTCATAGCCGCCGATATCGTCAATTATGACGATATCATCGCAGCGGGCTCACTGAGTGCGGCCCGTAGCGCCGGCAAGCTCCGCACCGAGGGCAAAACATACGTTATGCAAGAAGGTGATGTCGTCGAGTTTAAATTCAACGTGTCAAAATAATCACAACAGCAACCGCAACTCAGCCAGAGTTCGGCATATTATCGAACTATTACCGTAGGGTATTACCTCTCTCGCAGTCCTGCCAGTTTCAATCGAACTCAGGAGGGGCGGGCTCGGTCGCCTCTAAAGGCGCTGCCGACACAGCACTTCTGGCGACGACTGAGAAGATGCACAAGTTTTTATGTCGAACTTGGGATTATTTAAGTCATATCCGGGTTATTTGTACAAAGATGGGTATCTTTGGCGTCGCAATGTTGGAATCTTAGCATATGGATTTATCGCATGCTGCGCTGATGAATGCCCAACTTGCTGTGGCACAATTGCCGCTTCGCTATGCCCTTGCAGTGCAGAGCGAGCAAGTTTGATGATAGGGCTAAGCCCCCGAGTTGGTTGTTCATTGTGCAACTGCTTGGCAAACCAGTCATCTGGTAGGGGTAAGCCCCCATTTCGCGCATCCATTACATGCTGTTGTATCTGGCGCATAGCTTTGTGCAGCTTTTCAATACTCCAACTCGTAAAATAAATCGTGCGTGTTGGTATAGAAATATGCATTGTCGCCGTCATGAAACGCGCGCCGTAAGTTACTTCGCTAATCATGTCATAACGCAAGTCCTCGACATTAAGAGTAAACGGCTTCTTGTCCACAATCAGGACACGAAAATTTGTTGCGAGTAGCAAGCCAAATCCACCCTCGTAATAGCCATTGACGGCCAAAGCTATATCTTCGCCGTCCATGAGCAATCCTGGTAGTTCGGCTACCTCAGTACTTCCCCACACAGAGTAATTGCACCCTATCTGTTTGAGCTGCGCCTTAATCTGATTTGCAGTTACCATCCGTATCCCCCTGGACATACAAGCCTATCGGCTTAATCAGCCCTGAGCACAGTATGCTCCGGGGGTAGCGCAGATTCTGTGTGCAAATTCACAATTCTATTGAGATTAATATCACAAGTCTAAAAACGTATGTTCGTTATCGAGACACATACATCAAGCTTAGGGTTTATTATGGGGCAGCAGAGCAACCTGGCGCCACCGCCCCATCTGTAATATACTATCGCTATGCTCGCAAGTCCCAAACAGCAAGAACTACTTACCGATTTTTTCCGTTTGGGCAAACATCTAACCTACGCCAAGAACGAATACCTTGTTGGGCCCGGCGAAGCACCGCGTGGCGTATTCTACATCGAATCAGGACTCGTCAAGTCATATGACATGACCAAATATGGTGAAGAAAATTTACTCATCATACGCAAACCCGGTGAGATTATCGGCTTGACTTGGGCTATAACCGGTGAGCTCAAAAACATCATGAGTGCTGCACTTGCACCGACAAGCGCTTGGCTGGTTTCACGTGACCGATTGGTCGATTTTATAACGAACCATCCCGAGGCAAGCGCACCGATTATCGATACCCTTGCGGACATGTACCGCTTACATGGCGAGCGCATCATGACACTCGAGTACCGCACGGTTCGTGAGCGGCTCGCCTCGTTCTTGCTCAATATGGTCAGCCGGTTTGGTTCGGCCACGTCGCTAGGCACCACCATCAACGCCCCTCTCAAGCAGCAGGATATTGCGAGCTCCATTAGTGCAACCCGCGAGACTACAAGTCGCACCCTAACGATAATGCAACAACAAGGTCTTATCAATATTGAGCAGTCGATTATAACCGTCCTGAACACAAAAGGCCTTGCCCATATCATCGAATAGCATCACCCCGCGCTCTTTGGCCGGACCGACTATCGACCGTCCGATTACTGCCAATACAACACAATATCTTCAAGAATCTGAATGATGGTTTCGTGCGGTGGCAGCGAACTTTCGTCGTAATAGTGGTCGATAGATATTATGTCGTCTATGACGTTCAGACAAATAAGCTCATCCGCCAATATATGCATCTGGTCAACCGCGGAGACGCTTGCGAATGGCGCAACCATAATAAGCCGTTTTATTTTGATTGGCTTCAAAAACTCAGCCGCAGCATGCATCGAAAAGCCGTTGCTTAAACCGTCAGAAACGACAATAATCGTATGGTTTCGGAGCATCTTAGCATCAAGCACACCACCCTGACCGATTAGCTCGTTCATCTCAAAAAGCTTTTCAAGTTTTTGTTGCTCAATAAAGTTAAAGTACTCGCTCCGGAGCTCCTCGAGCTCGCCCGGGCTGAACTTGTCATTATAGGTCACGCCACCGTAGTTGTTGATAGTTGCTAGCACATCTGTTTCGCGAGGTAGCTGAATGGCCGAAAGCAGCAGCATGTTGATGGCGCAGTGCAACCGCCGGGCGATAGCAGCACCAACAACTACAGCCCCATCACCAAGTGCTAAAACAACGCAATCTTCATACCGATATTTTGGTTCAAGCTTATCGGCTATCAAGTCACCAGCCGCAGCACGGCTCGGGAAATAATACATACGCTTATTATATCAGATTAATGGAGTTTTTTGAGCACGTAGAACCGCTCAATATTACCCTTAGTACCGGCCACTTCGGAGTCTTTTTTATCGATAATTTTGTACAATTTTTGTACCCACATTTCGAAGTCTTTCAAGATGTCTCTTCGTATCCGGTCATTCTTGATGACGCCTTTGTGCTTGATGCTGCTTTGGCGCGCCTCAAACTGTGGCTTAACCATCGCAATCACGATAGTATCTGCTGTAATTAATGTTGCGATGTGCGGCAAAATTTCACGCAAACTTATAAAGCTCACGTCACCGACTACCACATCAACTGCCGCATCAATATACACCGCGTTCTTTCGAGTCTCGCGGCTCGAGTCTCGCGGCTCGATAAACACATCACGTATGTCAGTTTTTTCATGCAGCTCGATGCGTACGTCACTGCGCAGTGATACATGGAGCTGGTCGGTCCCGACGTCGACAGCGATGACCTTCGCCGCGCCGTGCAGCAGCGCATACTGCGTAAAGCCGCCCGTGCTACTACCGACATCGAGTACGGTCTTGCCCCGCCAATCTACGTGAAACGCATCGTCGGCACTCTTGAGCTTCAGCGCCGCGCGGCCAACATACTGCTCACCAGCTTTCAGCACAATCGAATCATCATCAGACACTAATTGTCCTGATTTCGTTGCTTCACGACCATTTACTTTCACTTCGCCAAGTCGAATGTAGCTTTCGGCCTGCGACCGACTCGTCACCAGGGTCCGCTTTGCCATTTCTACATCAAGTCTATTCTTCATGATTTTCTTGAGCCAGTGGATACCTGGTTATTAAGATTACTCTTTTACTCGTTCGCGGTATGCGCCGTTGCTCGTGTCAACCGAAATCAAATCGCCCTGTTTAATGAATGCTGGCACTCGAACGGTAATGCCCGTTTCGAGCGTCGCTTCTTTGGTAATTGAGCTTGAGGTGTCGCCCTTAACGGCGTTTTCTGTGTATGTGACCAGTAGTGGCACGTTTTTTGGCAACTCAACATTAATCGGCAGACCATTAAAAAACTGCAACGAGACATCATCGCCCTCTTTTATGTAGCCAGCGCCGTCGCCGACCATGTCAGCAGAAACTTCAAACTGTTCAAATGTATCTTGGTTCATGAAATAAAAGGTGTTGCCGTCATTATACAAGTACTGCACAGCCAAGTTGGTCACATCTGCGCTCTCGAGCTGTTCGTTACCCTTAAAAGTTTTTTCAAGCACCTTGCCGTCAAGCACGCTCTTGATGCGCACGTTGACAATCGAGCCGCCACGCCCCATCACTTTTTGGTTGTACTCAACCACACGGTATGGCACGCCCTCGAGCTGAAAGAGTGTGCCTTTTTTAAGATTAGTAATGCTTAAAGCCATAGGAATCTCCTTTCTTATTCTAGACCTGTCTGTAACACATCAAGCTGCGCCGATAGTAGCGCCACATCTGCCGGACCAAATACGTCGCCAAGTAACAGTATGTGCGCTTCAAGGGCGCGTATGTTGTGTTTGGCGAGTCGCGCCCACTTCACTTGCTCGGCGCGTGACTGGGCATACTCATAGTCCCGTACGTCGAGCCTAATCTCATTGCACGCCAGCTTAATCTGCTTGCAGCCGTGCTGCTCGGTACGACCCAAGCTCTCGACATCAACTTGCCTGAGTATGCCCTTTATTTGCCGGTCGATTTGCTGAACCGCTTGAGTAAGCGACATAGGCGAACCCTACGCTGTCGCTACAAATGGTAACAATGCAATGTGACGAGCGCGCTTGATAGCAACAGCCAAGTGGCGCTGCTCGGACTCGGTCAAGCCGGTCTTTTTGCGAGTCTCAATCTGTCCGTATTGGTTGACATAACGCTGCAAGGTCTTGAAATCTTTGTGGTCAAAATATGCCACATCTGTTCGGTGTTTAAAAATCTTTGCCATGGTAACTCTCCTTCCAGTAGAGTGGAAGCTGGATTCTAGAATCTTGATTCTGGAATGCCAAACTTCATTATTTCTTATTAACTTTCTGTAAAACACTGAGCATCTTATGCGTAGTTGCGCACTTATCTGCAATCGCTAGTAGGTCTTTTTTTGCCATATAGCCAACCCCGTGAGCAATGAGCAGTTGGTTTTCAAGCTCGTTGAGCGACCCATTTGCTATAGCATAGAACTGGTCCTTTTCCTTTGACGTTCTTCGGCCGAACCCTTCGGAAATGTTCGAGCAAACCGAAACGGCCGCTCGGGTCATCTGACTGACCAACCCAAACTGCTCGTGCTGCGGGAAAGTCGCGCACAGCTTGTAGATATCAATCGTTAAGCTATATGCGGACTGCCACACGCGTAAATCTTTAAAGGACTTCGCTGGTTTAGTGTCTGTTAATTCCATATTCCAATTTCCAAAATCCAGATTCTGCTTAGAATGGGATGTCGTCGAGGTTGATTGGCTCATCACCAATATCTTCGATGACTACGTCGTCTTTTTTCTTGGCAGCCGGTTTGGCCGACGCGTTGTCGGAGCCACCTTGGTAACTCCCGCCGTTTCCACTGTTTCCGCCACCTTCACTACCGCCAGCGCCGCCGAGGAATGTCACATCTTGCGCTACAACTTCTACCTTGCTGCGCTTCTGCCCGTCCTGCTCCCAGCTACGGCTTTGCAAACGTCCGTTTACCAGGCACGGTCGTCCTTTACTCAAATACTGCGCCACACGCTCGCCAAGTGGCCCCCAGGCCACGACATCGATAAAATCGGTCGCTTCCTGCCAGTTGCCGTCGGCACCTTTGTAGCTGCGGTTCAGCGCGAGGCTAAAGCTACACACATTTTGCCCATTGGGCGTTTGGCGTAGCTCGGGGTCACGCGTTAAGTTCCCCATCAATACTACTTGGTTAAATGATCGAGCCATTGTTGTTACCCTCCTTGTAGGATCTATGTCCTAGCTCTTAGTTTGTACTTTGTACGCTACTCTTTGCCGGCTAAGTCGTCAAGCCTGAAGCCATAATTCCAGAATCCAGAATCAAGCTTCTATATTCCGCTTAGTCTTCTTTGTCGTCTTCGTCGTCTTTGTCGTCGCGGTCAGCGCGCTTGGCGGCCTGCTCGGCCTTGAGTGCCTTGGCAGCCTCGGCCTTTGCGATAGCACGAAGGTCTGGGCGAGTAATCAAGAAACGAATCACTTCGTCAGTGATGTTCAAGATGCTTTCAATCTTTTGCACATTGGGGCCAGGGATGTCGACCGTGTAAAACACGTAAATCGCCTGGTCATGCTTGTTAATCTGGTATGCGAGCTTGCGCTTGCCCCAGTTATCGACGTTAGTAATGGCAGCGCCGTTGTCGGTCAAGATTTTCTCGACCTTTGACGTTGCTTGTTCCAGGTCTACTTCTAGGTCTGGATCGAACAAAATAGCAATCTCGTATTGATTCAAGATGTACTCCTTTGGTTAAAACCCGTACTCTTAGCTTAATAGCCAGATACGAGCTGAGTTAATAGTGCAAGCATTGTACCACCTCTGACCCCTGTCCGTCAATTGTTATACACTGACTGCTTTGCTATGCTGCATACTCGCTTTTACAGCACGAAATGTGCTCGCTACGAGCGCACCCACTCTTAGCTCGTCAGCCAACTTCAAATAGAGAAAATCCCCTGCGCTATCTGGAGGTTTGACGAACTCGTTCGACTTCCGCACATAAAGCAGCCCTTCTTTCTTCGCCCTAACATATGTGAGGTTGATTGGATCGGCTGCACGTTCCATCAACAGCCGAGCTACTCCCGTCCCCAGAGCCAATCGCCGCACTGGATCTTTTGTCGCAATAAACTCATCGAGTTGGTTCGCTTTGATATGATCTGCCTTTTGGTTGACAACATACCACTGTAAATACGTTAGAATCTCCTCGTCAGACTGCGTCTTAATCTGGCCACTTAGCAATAATTCCCTGCGCTTGTTTTCTTTCAGCACAATTCTAATAAAATTCTGTCTGCGAAGCTTCAGGCCTACTCGAGGCACATAGCCCGCAAGGCCAAATGCCATAGTTGCAGCCAGCTGTTCGGGTGTGCCAGGCTGCTGTGGTGCCAAATACTTGTAATTGTTCCACTTGTTGTGGTGATCATCGTACGATACCCATTGAAGCCGTAGGTGCATTAAACCGTACCGAGCCCCTGGCAGATCTAAGATTGGATTATACCCATTTTTAGTCGCAACCTTTGTAAACTGATGATCCCAATCGGCTATTCGTGCAAGATTAGGCCCTACAATTTCAGGGAGGTCGTCAGGTGCATAAAAACACAATGGTAAGCCTGTTTCACGGTCAATCGGTCTAGTAGGATACCGCGCATATTCAGCATCGTCAGGCGTGGTAGGCCTAACAAATCTTGGTTGTAAAGGAATTGTGAAACCACCAAACAAAAAACTCCCGGCGAGGTTGCCGGGAGCTTGTGGTGCGTCGTAAGTTGTTGCGTTAAAACCGTTAGGGGAGAGATGACGACTTCTGTCGTTACAGTCTCTCGTTGTAATTCCTTCAGCCGTCATTCTTCCCCCATTTCGGCCTGTTTGTTTTAACTTCATGTTAGAACTCTTACAAAAAAAGTGCAAGCACTTTGTGTAGTAAAAAACGCCAAAACACCACATGTTGTAATTATTAACAGATGTAATTAGTGTTATAAATACTCAGATGTTGTTCAAAATTCGAGTACTAATTGTACACAAAATAGATCAATTTACTCAGTGATGAGATGATTTTTGTATGCTAATAATTACCGAGTTAAGAATTCGT